>NZ_JBAWAC010000605.1:0-5919 GCF_049589095.1 Haladaptatus sp.
CCCGGTTACGGTAACAGTTCCCTGTGGTGACTCGTGAAACGACCGTGCGCCGACCCGAACGAGCGTCGTTTCGTCGAACGAGAGACGAATCGAATTCTTCCCTTTCTGAACCGTGACCGGTGAAGTAACGGAAAGATAGAGGACGATCGACAGACCGTTGATCTGCAAGTATCGTGATTTTCCGTCGAGTAAAAGTTCCGTATCACTGTTGGGCGTGAAATCTTGCTCGAACTCCCCATCCCCAGAATATACGGTCACGCTCGCCAACACCGGCGAGACAATCTCATCCGTCTCGATGGTCACCGCCGAGTCGATGGGATAGTAAAACGACTCGGCGTCCGCTGGCGTCGGTTCGACCGGGCGCGGAGTCTGTAGTTCGAACCGAACTTTCTCGATCGGGTCGTAAATCTCGATGCCGGGGTCTCCCAGCAGAGGGGTGAACTGTGGTTCCACGGTTGTTGAGTGAACTGCGGTCAGAGGTCTACCCACGCGGTCGTCGTGCCGAGCTCTGGGACGTGCCAGCGGTGGTCAGGATCGTCGCCGTTCTGCTGGCGGAGTTCGATGCGGGCGTCGAACAGCGGCGACAGTTTCGCGACGAGGTCGGCGTCGTCCGGCATGGGGAGGTGGTAGTGGGCCATCCCGCGAACGCCTTTGGTGATGGCTCCGACGGAGCGCAGGAAACGCTTGACTGCCGGGAGACGATGCTCGTCCACGAGGTAGTTCAGCGAATCGACACAAAGACGCAATTCCGCCGGGGAGACACCACCGGCGTCGTCGTCGTAGAACCCAATTGCGGTCACGATCTCCTCGCGGAGTTCGTGCAGTCCGTTGTGGCCGTCGAGCGGCGGGAGTTCGTCACCGAAACTCGACGCGGCCTCTGGCATAGCGCGGCGTCGGTTGCCGCGGTCGATGAGCCACACTGAGGAATCGTCGTACGAGACGTTCTTCGGGAAATGTTCGTCCGCGGTCGCGATGCCCGCGTCGGTGAGTGCGAGAACTCGCTTCCGGTCGTTCATATCGTCGCCGAAGAGGGTTCGTGACGC
Organism: Haladaptatus sp.; assembly: GCF_049589095.1. Classification (NCBI taxonomy): domain Archaea; kingdom Methanobacteriati; phylum Methanobacteriota; class Halobacteria; order Halobacteriales; family Haladaptataceae; genus Haladaptatus; species Haladaptatus sp. The sequence goes on from NZ_JBAWAC010000605.1 coordinate 1,044, forward strand.
CCGGTTGGTCACGCATTGAGATACTTCACCCGTGACGAGGAGGTTACTGCCGCTCTGCCGAAGCGCTTCGAGGTGTTCCCGAAACGCATACACGTCCTCCTTGTCCCGGAATAACGGCAGATCTCCTTTCATCTTACATAGTTTTCCACGTAATTTGATAAAACTGCTCTGGTTGCGACCGACGAGACGAAGCCCTTAAACCCGCCAACCGGGAACAATCGATAACTCGCTGGAAGACGGGCACCAGTGGGCACCTGCGACCGCAGGACGGAATGTGGCGTGGCCGGTTCGATGTCGAATCGTCTCCACGCTGAACCACTCAACGCCCGTGGTGATAGACCATGGCAAAAAGTTTCTACTCCCACATTCGAGACGCGTGGAAGGACCCGGACGACGGCAAACTCGCCGAACTCCAGTGGCAACGAAAACAGGACTGGCGCAAACAGGGTGCCATCGAGCGAATCGACCGCCCGACCCGCCTCGACCGCGCCCGCTCGCTCGGCTACAAGGCCAAGCAGGGCGTCGTCGTCGCACGCGCAAGTGTCCGCAAGGGTGGCGCGCGCAAACAGCGCCACAAGGCCGGACGCCGTTCCAAGCGCCAGGGTGTCAACCGCCTCGGTCGGCGGAAGAACATCCAGCGCATCGCCGAGGAGCGGGTCAGCAAGAAGTACCCGAACCTCCGCGTCCTCAACTCCTACTGGGTCGGCGAGGACGGAAGCCAGAAGTGGCACGAAGTGATCCTCGTGGATCCCGAGCACCCCGCCATCCAGAACGACAAGGACCTGAACTGGATCTGTGACGACTCCCACCGTGGCCGTGCCCACCGTGGTCTCACGAGTGCAGGACAGCGCAACCGCGGTCTCCAACAGCGCGGTAAGGGTACCGAACACACCCGACCGAGCAACAACAGCGGCAAAGGTCGCGGCAAGTAACGGACCGGTTCGACGTTTCCACACCTTTTCGATTTTTCACCGACCGAAGAGCACCTGCCATCCTGTTCCGCGAGGACGGCCTTAGGGATGGCTTACCGCCGAAACCATCTCAAGGACTATCATGTCGGCAGTCGTCCGTCGTACGCAATGGGGGATTCGGAGGGAGAATCGGATTTGGAAGAGGAGACTGAGTTGCAGAAGCGGACGGAAGGGATGGCCCGGCTCATGGGATTCAGCGACGGCGTCTTCGCCATCGCCATCACACTGTTGATACTGAACATCGAAGTACCGAAATCGACCGAGGCGACGGCAGTAGCGGTGAGCCAACTGTTGAACGAGTGGCCGGACATTTTGAGCTACGTCATCAGCTTTCTCGTCATCGGGAACTACTGGATCGTCCATCACGACATCTTCGAGAACGTCGAACGCTACGACAGGAAGCTCCTCTGGCTGAACATCATCTATCTCATGTTCATCGCGTTCATCCCCTTCTCCACCTAGTTGATCGGCGATTTTTCGGGAGGTGTTCCCGTCATCGTTTACGCCGGAACCATCACACTGACGAGCATCGTCCTCACCGTCCTCTGGCGATACGCGTGGACGTCTGACCTGCTCGATGCGACGATCGACAGAGACAAAGTGCGCGAAGTGACGTACGATATCCTCACCCCCGCCTCCGTCTTCGCTGGGTCGATGCTGATCGCGCTCGTAAACGCACAGTGGGCGATGTACTCGTGGTTCCTCCTCTTTTTCGCCGATTCGATTCGGGAGCGATTGATCGGGTAGAAGCGTGGATTTCGAGCGCTTCGGAGGTTGAGTGGGCATTCACTGATGACGACGAGAGGGAGGATAAATCAGATATTGCGATATCAAATCGTCATGAACGGACTCGTAGTCGATATTCCTGCACTCGACAAACTGCTTTCCATCCGCGCGGTCCAGTTCCCGCAACCGGACCGGTATCTGTACCATTCATAGTGCACGGCTCGGTTGTAACGGGAAATGAAGGACGGTCAACCGAGCAAGACGGCCCAGTACGTCGCCGCCAATGTCGTCTTTTCCAGCGTGCATCCGGTGTTGGAGGGAGTACTGCCGCCGGATGCCCGGAGGGAAACGTCCCGCTATTTCCGCAGCCTCGATACTTGGACGGGGAGCAGTGCTCGGCTGTTTCATCGGCTGCCGAAGTTCGTCCTCAGACGGCTCATCGCCCGGATTCCACCGGGAGTAATCGCCCAGACGGTCCTTCGAAAGCGGTGGATCCAAGACGCGGTTCGGGCGAACCTCTCCGACTGTTCTCAGGTAGTCGTCCTCGGTGCCGGGCTTGATACGCTCGCCCCGCGCCTTCGACGGGAGTACCCGGACGTCCGATTTTGGGAGATAGACCACCCGGCGACACAGGGAGTAAAGCGGCGCGTCGTCGAACAGGGGTCGAACCTCACCCTTTGCTCGGAGGATTTCACCGAACGAGCGCCCATGAGTTCCCTCGACGCCGATTCGGAGTACGATCTAGACGAACCCACGGTGGTCGTCGCGGAAGGGTTGTTGATGTATCTCTCCGAAGCGGAAGTGAGGGAGTTGTTCGATGCCGTCCGTGAGCACACCGGCGAGGGAAGTCACTTGGTCGGGACGGCGATCAATCCGAACGCGATGGCCGACGGACCCGACTGGCTGGGGAGCGCGAACTCCAGCCGGAGCCCGACGTTCCTCGATCGACTCGGTGAGCCGTGGCACTGGGTGGTCGAGTCCGGCGAACTTTCGGACGAACTCGACGATCACGGCTTCGAACTCACCGCACTCAGCCAGATGCGCCATCTCCGAGCACAGTACCTTCCCGACCGGCCGAACCTGTCGGTGTATCCCATCGAGTAGTGTTTCGAAGCCACGCGCGAGGAGTGAATCGAGAGGGGCTATTCGGTCGTTACAGGCCATCCACTCCCTCAGTATCGCCCGCAACGTTATGCGCCCGTACGTCCTGTTATACCGAGTGGTTCGGGGGGAGCTATGAAAATCGAGTTCGACGACTCCATGTTCGAGGAATGGACCGAACGAGCGCTGTTGCACGCCGTGTACGGCGGCGCTGATTTCGGCGAGTGTCTGACGACCGCCGAACGAATCACCGACGGGGACCGGACGAGTTGGTACGACGAATGGACCGAGACCGCCGACCGCATCGCCGCTATCGCCCGAGAAAGTGAGGACGGTGGCCACGCGGTCAGCGCGCGGGAGGCGCATCTCCGAGCCTCCAACTACTATCGAACGGCCTACCCGTTTCTGTACGGCGCGCCCACCGACGAGCGACTCGTCGAAGCGTTCGAGAAGGAAACGGACACGTTTCGAAGCGCCGCCGCGCTGTTCGACCCGCCGGTCGAACCGGTCGAAATCCCGTACGAGGGAACGACGCTTCCCGGCTACTTCTACCGCGTCGATGACTCCGACAACCCTCGGCCGACCGTCATCGCCACCAACGGATACGATTCGACGATTCAGGAGATGCACTTCGCCCACGCCGTCGCGGCCGTCCGTCGAGGGTACAACTGCCTCACCTTCGATGGACCCGGACAGGGAGGGCCGCTCATCGAGGAGGGGCTCACCATGCGTCCGGATTGGGAACAGGTGGTCACACCCCTCGTCGATCACGCGGTTGCCCGTCCGGAGGTCGATTCGGAGCGAATCGCACTCACCGGTTGGAGTTTCGGCGGGTATCTCGCCCCGCGAGCGGCCGCGAGCGAGCATCGACTGGCGGCGTGTATCGCCGACCCGGGGCTATGGGACCTGCTCGAAATGATGAAGGGGATGGCCGTCGGCGTCGGGGTACCGCAGGACGTGGCCGACCGACTGCCCGACGTCGATTCGGACGAGTTGGAGCCGATGTTCGACGCTATCGAAGCGTCGCCGGAACTCACGTGGTCCATCGAGCAGCGCGGTCTGTGGGTGCACGGGGTCGATTCCGTTATGGATTACCTTCGAGCGACGGCGGAGTACACGCTCGAAGACCGCGTCGACCGAATCGAATGTCCAACCCTCGTTACCCGAGCTGAAAACGACCAGCTGTCAGCCGCCGCCAGGGAACTGTACGACGCCCTCGACTGCCCGAAGGAACTGCAACGGTTCACGGCCGCCGAAGGTGCTGGCGACCACTGTGAAATGCACGGGCGCAAACTCTATCACCAACGCACGTTCGACTGGCTCGATGGAGTCCTCGGGTACGAAGGGTGATTGCGAGCGGTGAAACGGAAACGGAGGCGGTGGAGCGCTTCAGCTGGTGGGCTCGCTACCTCGCTCACGAGGACGTGTCGAATCGAGTCGGTGGACGCATCATCACGTCGTCCACAACTCGTCGTGAGAGTTGAGCGTTTTCCCGCCCATCCCAATCGAATCCGCGAAAAATTGAGGAAAACAGATACGTTTAATTTGCACTCGGAAGAACATAGTACCGAATGCATTCTCCCTCCCGTCGGACGTTCCTCGCGACAGTCGGTGTGAGCGCGCTCGCTGGCTGTAGCGCGCTTCGAGGAAGCGGTTCCGACTCCGACGCGCCACCCGACTATCTCTCCGGACACGTCGTTTCGCTCGCCGACGGTGTCGAACTGCCGAATGTCAACGGATTGGACGAGCAGGACGACCCGGCCGACGCCGATATTGCCCTCTTTCCGGCGAAAGAAGCGAGCGAAGACGATGCTGCACGAACACTGGCGATCGGAACGTCAGTCGCCTTCGTGGGAGACGGCGCTCCGTTGCAGTCACAGCGGACCTGCGCAACGACGGGAAAGCGGTACGGAATCCCCGGTGACGGGTGGGGAAGTGGCGAACTCGTCTCGGCCATCGTTCCTGCCGACGGCCGACTCGACACCCAACGGTTCATGAACATCGAACTCCCCGACGATGTACCGTGGGCGGTCAACGAGATACTGACCGGCCATCCCCCTGATTCCGACGTTTCGGTA
>NZ_JBAWAC010000606.1:0-3094 GCF_049589095.1 Haladaptatus sp.
CCATCTCGACTTCGAGGCGGGTCTGTACGAGAAACGCGCCAAAGACGCGCTCGCCGAAGTCGAGTCGCTCGCGGAGAACGGATGGGTGCGGCGACTCGGGTCCTACGACACGCAACACGTCATCGACGGGTGACGTAACTTTCAGCGTGAATTTTTAAGCCGTCGTACGTCGAACGGTGAGACGGAATCATGGCCGGACGAAAGAATCCCTTCGATGAGTTAGAGGAACTGTTCGAACGAATGGGCCGCCAGTTCGAGAGCATGGGTGACCAGTTCGGCGGGGGCGGTGTGGGCTGGCAACCCGGCGGCATGTCGCTCGACGTGGCCGACCGCGGCGACGAGTTCGTCGTCACCGCCGACCTGCCTGGCTTCGAGAAGGACGACATCGACATCTCGCTCCGCGGGGACCGCCTTCGAATCTCGGCCGAGAGTTCGGCCGAAACCGAGGCCGGTGACGAGGACTTCCTCCGGAAGGAACGCCGCCAGCAGTCGATGAGTCGAACGCTCACCGTTCCGGAACCCGTGGACGAGACGGGCGTCTCGGCGGAGTACAAAAACGGCGTGTTGACCGTCACGCTCCCGAAGGAGATGGACGAGGACGATTCGCACGACATCGAAGTCAACTGATCGTCCGCCGCAACTTCCCGCCCGTCCCGGTAGTCGTGACCCATCGTAAACGGCGGGACTTACAGCAACCACAACTCCCTTGCTATCTCGGGCATAATCGCCGCACATGACGCTCGACGCAGGCGACGACGCGCCCGACGTGACCGCGCAGAATCAGCACGGCGAGACGGTGTCCCCGTCCTTCGAAGCGCCGACGGTCGTGTACTTCTACCCGCGTGACGACACGCCGGGGTGCACCATCGAGGCGAAGCAGTTCAACGCGGAACTGGAGAGTTACCGCGACGCCGGTGCGACCGTCTACGGCGTCTCGACCGACGACGTGGACAGCCACGACGCGTTCGCCGACAAGTTCGACCTCGAATTCGACCTGCTGGCCGACTCGGACGGCGAAATCGCCGACTCGTTCGACGTCGAAATCGAGAACGACTTCACCCAGCGAACCACGTTCGTCCTCGCGGACGGCGAAGTCCAGGCTGTCTACCCCGGCGTGGACCCCGACGGCCACGCGCGCGAAGTGTTGCAGGAGATGCTCGACGACGAACTCGTCGTACTGGACTGATCGGACCGGTTTCGGGTTCGGATTCGGTTGCTAGTTTTTTGTCTCCGCTCAGTGACGTTCGCGTATGGAATTTCGCTCGAACCTTCCTGAAGGAGTCGTCGGTGCGATTCAGTGGGGTGTGACGGGGTTCTTCTGCTTTTTGATCGGCTTTGCGTCCGTCGCGTGGTATCTCTCCTCGACACGGGCGACGTATTTCATCGACGGCACGCCCGCTGCGATCGTATTTCTCCTCTCCATGATCATCGCTGGATTCCTCTGGGGGGTTCGAAACCCGGACGGGCAGCGAAAGCGCATCGAGGTTACCATCTGGCTGCTCGTCCTCGGATTTCTTCTCCCGATGCTGACCAACCTGATCTCCGTCTCTTCGGGTCTTGCGGATACCGTAACGACGTTTTCGGTTCTTCAAATCCTCGCACACATCCTGGTCATTTTTGTCGCTTACGGCTCGGTGTACGGACTCGATCTGGTGGTGTTCCTGCCAGACGAAACGAGCTGACAAAAATCCTAATCGATGAGCCGGTCCGTCAGTCGATGTGTATCGCGGGACGGCCGGGACGGGCTTTCGCCGCCAAGTCGTCGTCGGCCTCGTCGGCCGTCAGCAGGCGGATGTCGGCGTCGAACTCGCGCTCGAACAGCCAGTTCGCCCGTCGAAGCGCGACCTGCTCACGCTCCGGCGAGAGCGTTTCCGGAAGCGACTGGCGCTCCTGTTGTAGCTCCTGTCCGTACTTCGCGGCGTCGTCGCCCTGCTTCCGTATCTCGTCTTTCTGCATAATTTCGCCGATGACGTTGGGGGCGTCGGACTCGCGCGCGATGTCGAGCGCCTCGAACTGCCACGGTGCGGCGACGACGATATCGATGCGCTCGGGGTCGTCGATGTCCGCGATGGTGACGATGTGGCGAACGTCCTCCTGGGTGTTCTCGACCAACTGACGGGCCAGTTCGAGTTCGGTCGGGTCCGTCTCGGGTTCCGGCCACTCGGCTTCGACGACGAAGCCCTCGCCACCGAGGTCGCCCCACAGTTCCTCGCAGATGTGCGGAGTGACGGGTGCCAACAGTTTGACGACGGTTCGCAGGCCGCGTTCGAGCGTCGGGCCGTGCGGCGAGGTTTCTTCGCGGTAGCGCGTGAGCAGGGTCGTCAGTTCCTGTGTCTCGCGGAGCGCGCCGTTGAACGTCAGCGACTCGAACTCGTCGTTGGCGATGGCGACGGTGGCGTCGATTTCACGTTCGACATACTCCGCGACTTCGTCGTGCTCGCCGTCGAACGATGATTCGACGAACGATTCGACCGTCCCGGCGAGACGTTCGAGGAACTGGTGGCTCGATTTGACGCCCTCCTCAGTCCAGTCGAAGTCCTTCTCCGGTTGGGCGGCCTGCATCGTGAACAGACGGGCCGTGTCGGCACCGTACTCCTCGACGATGCGCTGGGGCGAGACGACGTTGCCCTTGCTCTTGGACATCTTGTCGCCGTCGAGCAGGACCATCCCCTGCGTGACGAGGTTCGTGAACGGTTCGCGGTGGGAAAGCAGTTCCATGTCCGAGAGCACCTTCGTCACGAACCGCGAGTACAGCAGGTGCATGACGGCGTGTTCGATGCCGCCGACGTACCGGTCGACCGGCATCCAGTCGTCCGCCCGCCCGGTGTCGAACGGTGCGTCGTCGAGGTGCGGCGAGACGTACCGCAGGAAGTACCACGACGAGTCCATGAACGTGTCCATCGTGTCCGTCTCGCGCCGCGCGTCGGCACCGCACTCGGGACAGTCCACGTGCTTCCACTCCTCGGCCGCGTCCAGCGGATTCCCGGTCGTCCGCACGAACTCCGGCAGTTCGACCGGCAGGTCCTCATCCGGAACGCTGACCGGTCCACATTCCTCGCAGTGGATGATCGGAATCGGCGTTCCCCAGTAGCGT
>NZ_JBAWAC010000607.1:0-3019 GCF_049589095.1 Haladaptatus sp.
TTATCGTCCCGTTCGCCACGAAGTCCGAACCGGCGAGGACGGATTGGATTTGAGACGCTTCTTCGATCGGCATCTGCCGAAAGCCGCCCGACTCGTCACGATACTGGCATGCTCCGTCTTCCGGACAGTAAGCGACCATATCGTCCGAAGAGTACCCGGTAAGATTCCGTTCCCCTAATCGACCGCCGTACCCCTTTATCAGGGTATGGCCGCCACCAACGTGCACGGTCAGCGCCCTGTCGGTCCACGTAGTCAAACCGACGCTTCGATTCGATCGGACGCGAACGTGCATTCGATAGTTCGACCCGTTGAGCGCCGCTTTGTGCGCCTTGATGAGTTGCTCGGCGTCGAATATCCACTGACCGTTGGCTCCGGGTGGGTAGGATGCTGGGTGGTTGGCAGTTGTCCGTTGGGGATCCGATTGTGAGTCTGACCACGGCAGGAAGTTCGCACACCCAGCCGTGAGCACGATTAGGACGAGGAGGACCGGAGCAAGACGACGCATAGTCGACAATTTGTTCGATACGTAATAAGTCTCGTTGAACAGAACCGCTGGCAATCGTTGCCGTCCCGAAAGACTTTAAGCGGTATGAACCAGAAGAGTTCGATAATGTCGCGGACTCGCGCCACTGGGGTTTGCCCTTCGATGAGCGACGAGTCCGACCACGGCTCATTCTGCGTCCGACGACGACGACCGGGGCTTTTCTAGTCCCAATAATACCCATTCCACTCCGACCGGTCGTTCGTTCAAAACTCACTCACGTGTGATTAACTCGTCTTTAGTCCATTTTCCATCTTTATTTCTCAAACTTCTGAGAAGAATTTAAGTATCTGTAGCCCTTGGCAACTCATACAATGAAAACGGTTGCACTCGCCTTCTCGGGCGGACTCGACACGACAGTATGCGTCCCACTCCTCGAAGAGGAGTACGACTACGACGAAGTCATCGGCGTCACGGTGGACGTCGGTCAGCCCGAAGAGGAGTTTGCAGAGGCGGAAGAAACGGCGGAAGCACTGGATTTGGAACACTACGTTATCGACGCCAAGGATGCATTTGCGGAGCAGTGTCTGGATGCGGTGAAGGCCAACGCGACGTATCAGAGCTATCCGCTCGGAACCGCGCTCGCACGCCCGGTCATCGCGGAAGCGATTCTCGACGTGGCGAAGGAGAACGACTGTGACGCGGTCGCTCACGGCTGTACCGGCAAAGGGAACGACCAACTGCGCTTCGAGGCGGTCTGGCGCGCCTCCGATTTGGAGGTCATCGCCCCCGTGCGCGAACTCGGCCTGACCCGCAAGTGGGAGATGGGATACGCCGACGAACACGACCTGCCCGTGGAGGGCGGCAACGAGGGCGTCTGGAGCATCGACACGAACCTCTGGAGTCGCTCCGTGGAGGGCGGCAATCTGGAGGACCCGGCCTACGTCCCGCCGGAGGAAATCTACGAGTGGACCGAACAACCGAGCGCGGAAACCGAACTCCTCGAAATCGAGTTCGAGGACGGTAAGCCGGTCGCCATCGACGGCGAATCGATGGGTGCCGTTTCACTCATCGAGTACCTGAACGAGTTCGCCGGAAAACACGGCGTCGGTCGCACCGACCTGATGGAAGACCGCATGCTCGGCCTGAAAGTCCGCGAGAACTACGAGCACCCCGCCGCGACGACGCTGCTCAACGCCCACGAAGCGCTCGAAGGACTGGTGCTGACGAAAGAGGAGCGCTCGTTCAAGACGGGCATCGACCAGCAGTGGGCCGAGAAAGCCTACGAGGGACTGCTTTCTGCCCCGCTCGTGGATGCACTCGACGGTTTCATCGACACCACGCAGGAGAAGGTGACCGGCACGGTCACCATCAAATTCGAGGGCGGACAGGCACGCGCCGTCGCCCGCGAGAGCGAGCACGCCGTCTACTCCGAGGACGCCGCCTCGTTCAACACCGAGACGGTCGGCAAGATCGAGCAGGCCGACGCGACGGGCGTCGCCAAATATCACGGTTACCAGGCTCGCATCGCGAACGATGAGTAAGGGAGACGGAGCGGAGAGCGAAGAAAACCAACTCACCGGGGACGGCGACGTCGTCCGCGGCGACCGCTTCAGCGGCGGTCCCGCCCGCGGGTTCCTCTCGTCGCTCGCCGCGGACGAACGCATCTTCGCGGCCGACCTCGACATCGACCGCGCGCACGTCGTGATGCTCGCCGAACAGGGGATTATCGAGGACGAAATCGCGGGCGACATCCTCACCGCGCTGAACGTGGTCGAGGTGAACGGGCACGACTCGCTCCCCGAAGGCGAGGACGTCCACGCCGCCATCGAGACGGCCGTCGTCGGAGAGGTCGGTCACGACGGCGGGAAGATGCACACCGCTCGCAGTCGGAACGACGAAGTGGCGACGTGCATCCGCTACCGCCTCCGCGAGGACGTGCTCGAACTTCTCGAAACCACGCTCGCGCTCCGTTCTGCGCTCCTCGAAGTCGCCGAATCGAACGCGGAGACGGTGATGCCGGGATACACGCATCTCCAACCCGCCCAACCCACGACCGTCGGACACTTTCTCGCGTCCTACGAGCAGGCTGTTTCCCGCGACACGGCACGTCTGCTGGATGCCTACGGGAGGATCAACCAGTGCCCGCTCAGCGCGGCGGCGTTCGCGGGAACTCCGTTCGACGTGGATCGCGAGCGCGTGGCGGAACTGCTCGGTTTCGACGCACTCCTCGACAACTCGATGGACGCCGTTTCGACCCGCGACTTCCTCGTCGAGACGGTCGCGGCGGCGGCGAACCTCGCGACGACGGTGTCCGGGTTGGCCGAAGACCTCGTGATCTACTCGAACCGCGGGTTCGTGGAACTCTCGGACGACTATGCGTCCACGTCGTCCATCATGCCGCAAAAGAAGAACCCCGACACCTTGGAACTCGCCCGCGCGGTCGCGGGCGACGCTCACTCCGGACTGTCGGGACTGCTCACGACGCTGAAGGGACTGCCGCGCGCGTACAACCGCGACCTGCAGCGTGCGACCCCG
>NZ_JBAWAC010000608.1:0-5317 GCF_049589095.1 Haladaptatus sp.
CGACGGAACCGCGACGGAACTCGACATGCCGACGGGTGTCGCCTCGTTCACCAGTTACGGCGACGCCGCTCTCGTCGACGACAGTCGTGTGTTGGTCCAAGGAACGACGCCGACGCAGCGACCCGCGCTGCTCGTCCACGACCTCGAATCGGGGGCGACGGAGACGCTCATCGAACCCGTCTACGGCGATATCGACCCCGAGACGTTCATTGACGCCGAATACGTGACGTTCGAGTCCCACGACGGAACCGAAATCGGCGGACTGCTGTACGATTCCGGCGAGCGCCCGTCCAAGGCGGTCGTGAAGGTTCACGGCGGTCCGGCGTCACAGGACCTGCGGAGCTTCAAACGGCGAACGCAGTTCTTCCTCGATCGGGGCTACACGGTTCTGGAGATTAACTATCGTGGCTCCACCGGACGCGGCCGTGAGTTCAAAAACAGCCTCATCGGCGACTGGGGCGGTGCCGAACAGGACGACGTCGCCGAAGGGGCGCGATGGCTCCGTAACAAGGATTGGGTCGACGAGGACGAAGTCGTCGTGTACGGAGGATCCTACGGCGGGTACAGCGCGTACTGGCAGATGGTTCGGTATCCCGAACTGTACACGGCGGGCATCGCGTGGGTCGGCGTGACCGACCTCCACGACATGCACGAGAACACGATGCCGCACTTCCAGACCGGCCTGATGGAGAAGTACATGGACGACCCGGAGGAGAACCACGACCTCTACCGGGAACGAAGTCCGGTCGAGTACACGGAAAACCTCAGTTCCCCGTTACTCATGGTCCACGGCGTGAACGACCGCCGCGTCCCGGTCTCGCAAGCGAGACTGTTCCGGGACGCGCTAGAGGAGGACGGCTTCGTGAAAGGCGAGGACGAAGATTTCGAGTACGTCGAACTGGGTGAGGAGGGACACGGAAGCACCGACATCGAACAGAAGATCCGCTCGATGGAACTTGTGGCCGACTTCCTCGACCGGCGGATGGCGGCGAACTAAGTATCGTCTTCACCGTTCACCCACGACCGCCAACCCGCGTGCCGTCATCCGTTCGAATTCGGTCGGCCACTCCGCGACGATTCCTTGCCACGTCGTTCCCGCGTTCTCCGTTTTGAACGGGCCGCGGTTGTTGACGGCGAACACTTCGTCGCCGGATGTCCCCCGCTCGAACACGGTTCGTGTAACTCCTTCACCCGTCGGGAGGCCGTCCAGTCGCTCCCACCGCTCGCCGTCGCGCTTGCGGTAGACGGCCGAATCCGCGGAATCGACGTTATGTGCACTGCGCGGGCCGGTCGCGCTGGAGAGCAGGACGATGCTTGGTTCGTCGGGTGCGAGTGCAACGCTCCAGCAGTAACGATGGTCGAGACCTTCCTGCGGGCACTCCCACGTATCACCGGCGTTTTCGGATTCGGCGTAGCCGTCCCCCGCGGCCGACCAAACTCGTCCCGGAGCCTCCGGGTGTGTCGTGAGCGAGTGGTTGTCCACGCGGGCGGTCGGTACTTTGTCCTCCCACGTCTCGCCCGCGTCGTACGTCTGAACGAGCGCTCCGGCCTCGATTCCGACGTAGAGGTGGTCTGGGTCGTACGGATCTGGTTCGATCCAGCGGACGTGGTGTGTGTGGGGACGCGGCGGGAACGACCAGTTCGGTTCGGACGGGAGATCGGTCAATCCCTCCCGCTTCTCCCACGAATCACCGCCGTCCGTGCTTCGGTAGACGGCGCTCGGTTCCGTACCGACCCAGACTGTGTCCGGGTCCGTCGGGTTGACGGCGAGCGACATCACCGACTCACGAATCGTCCCGTCGCCGACCGAGTGGAACGACTCACCGCCGTCCTCGCTCCGGAAGAGACCGGCGTCGAACGTGCCACAGAAGACCCGCTCCCCGGTCGCGACGACGCACTCCAAATCGTGGTCCGTCAACCGCACCGCCGCCGTTTCGGTCCCGTCCGTGACGAACAGTCCGTTTCGCATCGCGGCATACAGTCGCATACTTGAACGACGGGTCTGAACCGCCTGAATCTACCCCTAAATAGTATGTAATCCTACTTGATTCTGCTTCAGGAAACCCTTTATCCACTCCTTTTCGTACTCGAATTCGGACACGATGTTGCGCGGGTCGCGGCCGGCGGCGGCGTCGTCCTCGTCGGACTCACGTCGATCTATCTCTGGGAGTCACCCGTCGAGAGCGATACCGAAACGCCCAGTTCGTCGTAGTTCACTCGACGGTGCGCGGTGGCTTCCCCTCCCGCCTCGTGATGTACCCCGCGATCTTGTTTCGAACGCTCTTCGAGTCCACGTTCGTCAGCGCCGTCACGCTCTCCTTGTTCCGGTCGAAGTCGTCCGTGAACGCCTCGGGGTATCGTTCCAGGAGAACGGTCGCTACTTTTTTGACGTAATCGGGTTGGACTGGCATTGGAAGGTCGTCAACCTACGCCGGGAAAACCGTTGGGGAGGCGGGACGATTCGTAGCGAACCCGTCGTCTTTTGGTGGTCGGCCGAAAAGGAGACCCCATGAACGCAGACGATGTCGCGGAACTCATCGAAACAGGACTGGAAGATGCGGACGTCACGGTCACCCATCCACGCGGTGTGCACGACGAGGATCACCTCGCTGCGACGGTTATCTCGCCGGCATTCGACGGGAAAACGCTGGTCGAACAGCACCAGATGGTGTACGACACGCTCGGGGAGCACATGACGACGGACATCCACGCGCTCGAACTGAAGACGTACACGCCCGAAGAGTACGACGAGTAAATCGGTATCCTCGACCGGTCGCGGCGTTCGAACGACGCAACTAATGAATCTGACGAGTAACGACCTCCTCGCCGCTGTTAGAAGGAAAAGGACGACCGAGTAGATGAGAAACGGAAAGCTGGGTTAGCGGTTCGGAAGCGTCGCTTCTTGATCGAGGCGGCGGTTACGAAGCGCCGCCCCTGTTTCTGTGTCGAACAGGTGTATCGCGTCCTCCGGGATTCGGGCCACGACTTCCTGACCCTCCTCGATGCTTCGCATGCCGCTTAGCGTGGCGACGAACGTCTGGCGTTCCTCCATCGTTTTCGATTCGTCGGCATCGGCAAATCGGAGGTAGACGTTGTTCTCGTTCCCCATCGGTTCCACGACGTCCACGACCGTTTCGAAATCGTGTTCGTCGCTGCCGTTGGAGACGAGTTCCACGTCCTCCGGTCGAACGCCGAGCGTCACGTTCGTCGAATCGCCGAGTTCGTTCGCCGTCTCGGCCGACAGCGCGTAATCGAACTGCTCGCCGACGAGTTTCGACCCGTCCCGCTCCATCTCGAAGAAATTCATCGACGGCTCGCCGATGAATCCCGCGACGAAGAGGTTCGCCGGTTGGTGGTACGCCTCGATCGGCGTGGCGACCTGCTGGAGTTTCCCGTCGTTCAGGATGGCGATCCGGTCGCCCATCGTCATCGCTTCCGTTTGATCGTGGGTGACGTACACCGTCGTCACGCCGAGGTCCTCCTGAAGCCGCTGGAGTTCGGTCCGCATCTGCGAGCGAAGTTTGGCGTCCAGGTTCGACAACGGCTCGTCCATCAGGAACACTTCCGGGTCACGGACGATGGCGCGGCCGAGTGCGACGCGCTGTTGTTGCCCGCCGGAGAGTTCGCCCGGTTTCCGGTCGAGCAACTCCGGCATGCCGAGCATTTCGGCCGTCTCCTCGACGAGCGAGTTCATCTCGGCTTTCCCCATGTCGGTGGACTCTTCGAGTCCGAACCGCATGTTCTCCCGCACTGTCATGTGCGGGTACAGCGCGTAGGACTGGAACACCATCGCGATGTCCCGTTCGCCCGGCTTCTTCTCGTTCATTCGCTCCCCACCGAGGCGCATCTCGCCGCTGGTTATCGTCTCCAAGCCCGCAACCATGCGGAGCGTGGTCGATTTCCCACAGCCGGATGGGCCGACGAGTACGAGAAACTCGCCGTCGTCGATATCCACCGTGAAATCGGAGACCGCGACGATTTCGCCGCCACCGCCCTCACGGAACACCTTCGTCACACCGTCCATTTCGAGGTTCGTCATTGTGTAATCACCCTGTTGTGTGAACTGCTATCTGTTACTCGAACGTTCAGTACTCGCTTCACAAGTACGTTCATGTTGCGACCCCCTCCGCGAACTGGTCGCCGAACATGATGTACACCAGCAACGTCGGGAAGGCGGCGATGAACGCGCCAGCCATTCGGATACCGAACCCGACGTTCGTGAGGCTCGCGCCGAGCTGTGCCAGCGGAATCGTCACCGGGGATGCCGGTCCCGGACCCATCACGACCAGCGCGAACAGGAGGTCGTTCCAGACCTGCGTGAACTGGTAGATGAGCGTCACTGCGAACATCGGGCCGGACAGCGGCAGGATGATTCGACGATAGATGCCGAACGCGCTCGCACCGTCGAGCTCCGCCGCCTCCAACATTTCCGTCGGGATGTCCTTGTAGTACGTCCGGAACAGGAGCAGCGTGATGGGTATCCCGTAGGCGACGTGTGAGATTATCAGTTCGATCAGTTGACCGTACGTCCCGAACAAGTTGTGAATCGGGAAGTAGATCGCCCAGAACTGCGAGAGCGGAATCAACACCGCCTGATACGGGATGAAGATCCCGGCGATGAACAGCGTCAAAAACGCCGCTTTGTACCGCCACGTGAGGTTCGTCAACCCGTACGCCGTGATGCTTCCGATGAACGCCGATAGCACCGTCGCGGGAATCGCGAGGATGAAGCTGTTGATGAGTCCCGAGGCGAGTTGGGAGAACGCATCGCTCCAGTGAACGAACGTGAATCCCGACGGCCCCGGCGGGAAGTACGGGAGCGATCCGAGAGCGTCGGTCTTGAGCGACGTCATGAGCCCCGTCTCTATCGGGAGGAGATACAGTAACACCAGCGCGACCACTGTCGCGTAGAGGAGGATACGGGAGTATCCCATCTTCGATAGATTGCTTACATCGAATACGGACGTGTCGCTCGAATCAGTTGCCATGGTTATAGCTCACCTCGTTTGTACTGGTACGTGAGATACGGCGCGATGACGACGAGCGCGAGCAGGAACAGCATGATGCCGATGGCCGCCGCGTACGCCGTGTTGTTCGGCGAACCGAACGCCTGTCGCACCATCATCGTCGCCAGGATGTCCGACCCCTTCGGCGGGTAGTACGACCCGGTCAGCGAGTAGAGGAAGTCGAACGCCTTCAGCCCGAACACCATCAGAACGACCGAGGCGCTGATCGTTGCGCCTTTCAGTTGTGGGATCACGACCCGTCGATACAGCCGATACGTCGATGCACCGTCGACCCGTGCAGCCTCGAAGTG
>NZ_JBAWAC010000609.1:0-12725 GCF_049589095.1 Haladaptatus sp.
GTTCGAGACGACGGACCCGCTCGAAATCATCCCCGAAGTCATCGAGCGCGGGGAGATCCAGATTACGGCCGAACAGCGAAAGGAGATGCAGGAACAGAAGCACAAGCAATTGGTCACCCAAATCGCGCGCAACGCGGTCAACCCGCAGATGGACAACGCACCGCACCCGCCGGACCGTATCGAGAGCGCGCTGGAGCAGGCCGGATTCTCGGTGGACCCGATGGAGCCCGCTGACCAGCAAGTGGACGACGCACTCGACGCGCTGCGCCCGGTCATCCCGATCAGGTTCGACGAGGTGACCATCGCGGTGCAGGTACCCGCCAACTACGCCGGGAGCGCACAGGCCCGAATTCGACAGTTCGGAGAACTGGAGCGTGAGGAGTGGCAGAACGACGGCTCGTGGGTCGGCGTGATGACCTTCCCCGCGGGCATGCAGAACGAGTTTTACGACCTCGTGAACGAGAACACGAGCGGCGAGGCGGAGACGCGAATCATCAAGGACGAGGACGACCTCCAGACGCGATAATCGACCGAACGACTCGTTCTGACACGGTACCCTCGGAAGATAGACCCTTCTCGCGGCAGACAAACCCTTCTGTGCGGCCGTCGTGTGTGGGTGACGATGGAGTTCTCCGAAGAGCGTTCGCGCGTCGGGTGGTGGGCGCTCGCCATCGCGCTGGCGGCCGCGCTCGTCTTCGTCGCCTACGCGTTCGTCGGCACGCTCGTCCTCGGGTTGTTCATCTACTACGGATCACGCCCGATCTATCGACGGGTGACGAGACACGTCGAATCGAGGACGCTCGCGGCCGCGGGGACCATCTTTTTGCTCTCGCTTCCGGCGCTAGCGCTCGTCGGCTACACCGTCGCCGTCGGCGTGCGCGAACTCAGCGCGTACACCGGGGCCGCCATCGGGACGTATTACTCCCACCTGTTCCCCGGGGCGACGTCCGTCCCCGACCTCCTCGCCCATCCACAACGACTGCTCACGTCCGATTTCCGGAACCTGTGGCGCGATTTCACGACGGCCATCGAATCGCTCGGCATCGTTTCCCGTGGCCTGCTCACGCTGTTTCTCTCCGTCTCCTTCGCCTTCTTCGCGCTCCGGGACGGGAACCGACTGGCGGATTGGTTCCGTGGCGAGATGGGCGAGGACAGTGCCGTCGTGGCATACGTCTCGGCGGTCGATAGCGACCTCGCAATCGTGTACTTTGGGAACGTCCTCACCGTCCTCCTCGTCGGCGTCGCGGCGACGCTTCTGTACAACTGGTTCGCCGCGATTTCCCCCGACGGGATCGCATTTCCCCTACCGACCGTCTTCGCCCTGTTGACCGGCCTCGCCACGTTCGTTCCCATCGTCGTCGGGAAACTGGTGTACGTCCCGCTCACGCTGTACTTCGGGTGGGAGGCATTCGAAGTCGATTCCAAACTGCTCTGGTTTCCGCTCGTGTTCTTCCTGGTTTCGCTGGTGCTGCTCGACCTTCTCCCACAGACGGTCATCCGACCGTACATCTCCGGTCGGACGACGCACACGGGACTCGTGATGTTCGCCTACATTCTGGGCGGCGTTCTGTTCGGCTGGTACGGCATCTTTCTGGGGCCGCTGGTGCTGGTACTCGTCGTGCAGTTCGCCGACATCGTTTTCGGTGATCTGGTCCACGGACGACGCGTGACGCCAACCTCGTCGCTCTCCATCGGGTCGAATCCCCCGGACGAATCGCGATCGAAGAAAGAAAAGTGAGGATGTCCGAACGAAATTCGTCTATGCCTGGAGTCGGATTTCGTCGTCGGTGACCGACGAAACCATCTCATCCTGGAGCGGATAGGTGTCCTCGTCCCGGTCGCCCCATCCGAGTTTCGACTTCACCTTGTCGGTGATGCCGGGGTCGGGGTCCACGTGGGCGGTACCGTGCTGTACGTCGGAGACGATACCGACTTGGTCGCCGGAGTTGTCCACGACTTTCTTCCCCTCGTCGTCGTCGGTGATTTGCGTTGTCATCGCATTCGTAACTCGTCCGTTCGCCGGGAACCGTCGCTGGTTGCGAGTTCAAGGGACTTATCCGCGTCCACGATTTCGAGACGTGTCACCCGTCGTCGGGAAGTAACGGATGGTCGTCCGGCGCACGTGCGAGTTCCCGTTGGACGGCATCCCATTCCTCGAAATAGCCGTAGTCGGTCATCGTGGACATGCCCGCGAGGGCCGCCCGAAGGCTCAGGCCGACGAGCGGGATGTCCGCCACCGTGATGACCACGTCGGCTTGTAGGATGACGCCGTCCCGCAGGATCACGTCGAGCAAGTCCACGACGGCGTGGTCGTCCTTCGTCGGTTTCATGCGTCCAACTCCGGTGCGAACGAGTACGGCGGCCACGGCCCGGTAAACCGGATCTCGATACCCGGATCCGCCGCCACGTCGTCCAATAACTCGCCGATTTCCTCCTCACGGTCCTCGTGAGCCAAGAACGCAACCTGCACGACTTCGTCCGAGGAATCCGACCCGAGAACCCCGCTGCTCGAATCCAACACCTCGAATTCGCGCACGAGGGGGTCGAGTCCGTCGCGGAGCCGCGCGGTCAGATCCTTCTGCCGCGCCCGTCGGAGGTCACGGAGTCGATTGTCGTACTGCTTTTCGAGCAAAAACGCGGTCCCCTCGTTCGCCTCATCGACCTTCCCACGCAGTTCGGCCAGCTTTTCGTCGTCGGCTTCGAGTTCGTCCTGCACGCGGTCCTCGTCCCACGCGACGCCGACGCGGTACTCCCAGTGTCCCGCGAAGTCGTCGAGATGGGTTTCGAGGGTTTCGGACTGGTCAGCCAGCCACTCCATCACCGCGTCGTCATCGCCCTTGAGAATCGTATCGAAGCGGAACGGAAGCGGGGTTCCGAACCGTTCCCCGGCGGCGTCCACCACGGACTGATGGGTGAGCAACCACTCCCGAACCCGCCCGAGGTCGTCCGAATCGAACGGCGAGTCACAGGACTGGACGACCGCACCCAGCCCATCGTGAACGAGCACCGAGACGGAACCGCCGTCGATACCTGCCTCCGAAAAATCGGTCGTGTCTTCGTCCGCTCCCGTATCCACGACGCAGTAGAGGTATCGTCCCTCCTCGAACTCGGAATCAGCCACCGTACTCCTCCATGCCGGGTTCGCGGTCCGCGAGGTCTATCAGCGCGTCCGAAATCAGGTCGTCCAGATCGTCGCGGAGGGTATCAACGCCCTCCTCGGTCCCCTCGGACTCCTTCAGTCGCTCCAACTCGTCCTCGATGGCCGCCAACTGCGTCCCGAGCCGCTCGATCTCCTCGGGCGTGAGGTCGTCGTACTCCATCCGTCGAACCGCCTCGCGCTCCATCGCCTCGACGAGCAGTTCGACCACCGTGATGACGAGCGCGACGAGTCCTTTTCCGGCGTCGTCGCCATCCACTTCAATCGCCGTCATGCTCCGCCTCCGCTTCGGCTTTCGCCTCCGCTTTTTCTTCCTCCCCGTCCGCTTCGCTGTCCTCGTCACTGGCCTCAGTTTCGTCGTCCTCGTCACTGGCCTCAGTTTCGTCGTCCCCTTCCTCGTCGGGGGAGACGCCGACCGTCACGGTTTCGGATTCGGGCAGTTCCTCGACGCCTGCGGCCTCCTCGACGCGCTTCATATCGGTCCCTTCCGGAAATTCGAGGCCGTACTGTGCCGCCGTCTCGAACGACGCGATGGCGGCCCGGAGTTTCACGCCGAGCAGTTCCGTCTCGCCGACCGTGACCACGATATCGGCGTTGATGACGACGCCCTTGTCGAGCAGCAGTTCCAGCATCTCGGCGAGGTCGGACTGGCTCCGGGTGGGTCCGGTCTCACCCATCCTCTTCCTCCTCGAATCGACGGCCGTAGATTCGCTTGTTTTTCGACCCGGACGAGTGCCAACCGCTCTTCGGAACCGTCGAATAGCGTGCGACGCTGGCTTCGGTGGTGCCGGATGCAGCCATCGTGGAGTACGCCGACGGGTTGCCGGACGACGGCTGTCCGGTGGTCCCTCTCGACTCGTTTTCCTCCTTGGCCTCCTTCAGGTCGTTCCGGGTGTCGATGAGGCCGTCGCGGAACTCGTCCACGCTCTCCTGGAGCTGTGACTGGAGTTTCGACTCGTACAGTTCGGACTGCATCTCGTTTTCGAGGCCCTCGTCCATTTCGATCGTATCGTCGTCGTCCGACTCGTCGTCTCCGACGCCGATTTCTTCGAGGGCGTCGGTGAACTCGTCGCTCTCCTCCCACAGGCTTCGAACGTCCGTGGACGACCACAGCTCCCGGAACTTGATGGCGCTGATGAGGCTCCGAACGTCGATGACCTCCCCAGCGTCACCTTCGTCGATGGCGTCGTCCGTGTCCTCCAACTCGATCACGTCCGGGAGTTCGGACAGTTCGAGTACGTCCGGAAGGTCGGTCAGGTCGAGTTCGTCCAGCACGTCCTCACCCTCGTCCAACACGTTCCAGAGGTTCTCCGCTTCCGCCGCAACTGAGTCGAACGAGTCCGCCGACCCGAGCGCCGAGACGAGTCCGTCGAGCCCCGACTGTACCTCGTCGAGGAACGGTTCGATTTCGTCGTTAGCCATCGGGTAACTCCCGTCCGATCCGCAGTTCGAGGATGTAGTTTTTGTACGATGCGTTCCTGATCGCCGCATCGTCCCATTCGATGCCGAATCGCTTGATCGGCCGCTCGTCGTCCCGGATCTCGATCACGTTCGTCTCGCCGTCGAACGTGACCCCGAGGTCGTCCTTCGGAACGCCGGGGACGTCCATGGTGACGACGAGTTCGCCGTCCTCCTCCCGCGTGTTCGTTAGATACCGTTGCTGCGGTTGTGTCCGGGGCTGACTCCGCTGCTTCCGGGGCTGACCCGATGTGACGGAGTCGAGCGAAATCCCGTAGTTGATTCGCCCCCCCGAGCTACCGTGTTCGCCAGCGTACGTTCGTTTCTCGTCGTCCGAGAGTTCGTTCGCCAATCTGACCAACCGTTCGATGATTCCCATTATCGTTTCACCTCGACTTTCCCGTTTCGCAGCCGTTCGTGGGCCGTTTCCGCAGCGTCGAGTCGCGCTTCGAGGTCGGCTTTTCGTTGCGCGTACTCCTCGTCGGACAACTCGCCCAGATCGTACAGCATGTGCGTCTCCTTGAGTTCGTCCTGTATGCCCGCGATGTCGTACATCTCGTCGACCGCCAGCGAGTGGAGAACGTCCACCATCGACACCAGCGGCCTGAACAACAGGTCGTCGACGACGATCATCGCTGTGCTCCGATGTGGATGTCCACGAAGTTGTACGGTGCCCACGGACCCGTGTACTGGACGGTCAACTCGTCGTACTCCTCGCGTAGCTCGCCGACCGCATCGTCGAACGCCTCGCGGTCGTCCGTCGCCACGAGATACGAGCGGTTGAGGGCGAGCCGATCGCTGAACAGGTCGTCCTCGGTCTCGCTTTCGGCGATGTCGGACAGTCGTTCGCCGACGTCCTCCCGGATCGCCTCTCGGTCCACCTCGTCGTCCTCCCCGACCACGATTTTGACGCCGAGTTCGACGTGCCCATCGACCTCGTTGAGCGCCTTCGTGAACGCTCTCCGTGCACCACGGAGGACGGACTTCAGCGTGCGGTTATCCTTGAACGCCATGCCGAACTGCATCGGCACGACGGCGTCCACGTCGTCACGTTCGAGGACCTCGCGGAGTACCTCGTCGTGGCGTTTGCTATCCTCGTCGGTTCGTTCGGGTTCGGTCGTGTCGATGTCCGAGACGACGGCCGAGAGCGTCCGGTACGTTACCGTGTACACTCGGTCACCACCGGCGACAGCGTCAGTGTCGAACTCGAAATCGTTCTTCTCGACGACCCCGTAGACGTATCGGTTCGAACTCATCGTTTCATGGAGACGGTGCTCCTACGACTGGAAACCGACGAGACGTGCCTTAATAAGTCGTGTGGCGGAGAGTGCAAGCACGCACCGCATTGTGACGTCTCACCCATTTTCACCCGCTCGCCGACCGCTGGAGGTAACGAACGTCGATGCCTCACTGGGCGGCCTTCCGACGGTCGAGTTCCTCCATCAGGTCGTTCGCCAACACCTGAAGGTCGTCATTCGAGAGTTGGTCGAGTTCGACCGTCGGCTCACCTTCTTCATCGGTATCATCGTCGGCTTCACTTTCGTCGTCGGAGTCGTCCGTCACCTCCTGCTCGCCCGATTCGTCTTTCGACTGGCTCTCCTTCGATTCGTCTTCCTCGGATCTATCGGCTTCGGCCTCATCGTCGGCCGTCTCCGCCGGTTGCTCGTCTTCCGTGGACTCGCTTTCACCGTCCGCACTCCCCATGCCGATGCTGCTCGCGGTGGCGAGTATCTCTTGAGCTTCCTCCTTGCTCACCTCCAGAACCTCCTGGACTCGCTGGAGGACGAGTTGTTCCCGTGTGGGTTCCTCTTCCGATTCCTCCTCGGACGCCTCCGTGGCTTCCAGTCGATGTTCGAGGCGGTCGCCGAGCGACGCCCCGACTCTCCGCCCGACGAGCATCCCCAGCCCACAGCCGACGACCCGTCCGAGGTCCCGACCGATAGCTTGGCCGTCCTCGCCCTCCATCTCGGTGAGCGCGTTCACGACTCGTTCCGCGTTCAGTTCCTTCCCCATGTCCCCTTCGACTAGCTTTCGTACCGTGTTTTCTTCAGTCATGATGTCCCCCATTCGGCGTCGGCGTTAGCGTTCCTCGGCTTCGAAGATTTCCGTCTGCGTGCCGGTATCACCGCGACGATACCGTCCCGCCCGCCCGTACCCTTGGACGGTGCCGCTCGGTCCGAGACTGATGACGTACCGTCCGAGAACGTCCTGCGTGTCCGGAATCGAGTTTCGTTCGACCACCTCCGCGACGACTCGCCAGCCGTCGTCGTCCTGTTCCCCTACTTCGATAATACCGTCGAGCGGCGACCCGATGAGGTCGCTCGCGATGGCACGACCCACGTCCCGCGCTTCGTAAAGGCCGATTTCGTCGTCGCTTTCGACGATCTCATCGATCTCGTCAGGGTCGTTCGCTTCGGTGCGCTCCGACGGACCGTCCCGGTCCTCGACGGCTTCGGACAGTTGGTCGAGCACGTCGTCGAACTCGCCACTTTCGGAGTCACTCGTTTGTTCGGTCATCGTTCCCTCCCCAAACGTGTCGTCATCGAGTTGCATAACTCATGCGCCTACGACGAGTGCATACGGCTTCGTAACCGGATTCGGTAGCCGAAACGAACCTCCTTAAAAGTAACTTGCAGGCTCGGCCCGAATCCTGAAATAGCGTTCGCCTTGAGTTTTCACCGTAGGGATTCGGTTCCCGTGATCAACTATGGTAGAAGCAAATCCGAACTCTTCGAGTCTCGCGGACGTTCTCGACCGCATTCTCGACAAAGGCGTCGTTATCGACGTGTGGGCGCGTATCTCCGTGGTCGGTATCGAAGTACTGACCGTCGAGGCGCGTGTCGTCGTCGCATCGGTCGACACGTTCCTCCACTACGCAAAGGAGATGGCGAAGTTAGAACGAGCATCCTCGGAGGACGAGGTGGACTTCGAACAGGTCGAAGTCGCGTCCCCCGAGGCCAGTTCGTCGTAAGCACAGTGTGACGAACGATGTCCGAAGCAGACCAGTGCCGGGCGCTCACCGAGGACGGCGAGCGGTGCACCCGTCCGGCACAGAACGACGGTTTTTGTTATCAACACGATTCGGACGACGAGACGATAGACGGCCAAAACGAGGAAGAAGCCGGGTCCGAAAACGGAGACGAGGACGAAGACGTGAGCGATAATTCCCCGGACGAGGAGGAAGCGGAGGATAGCTCGGAGAGCGACGAATCGGACGAAAGCGGGGACGGCGAGTTCGACGTGATGGCCGTCCGGAAGACGGTGGAGGACGTCGCCAACGATTTGGTCGGGCATCCGCTCGACGGCATCATCGAGATAACCGAGGACGACGACGGCTGGCAAGTCGTCGTCGAAATGGTAGAACGGAGCGCGGTTCCGGACACCCAGGACATCCTCGGACAGTACGCGATCGCGCTGTCGGAGTCGGGAGACGTAACCGGCTATCGATTGCGGGAACGATACAGGCGCGGCGACAGTCAGGAGTGGTAGGGATTACCCTTTGCGGAACCCGACCATGAACCCGCCGACGAACCCGGCGCTAACCGAGAGCGTCGAGAGGAGGGTCGTTACCCACGAGGGAGGCTGACTACTTCCGGCGGCCTGACCGGTTTTCACTACTCCTGTGGAGAGTTTGTTCCAGTCGACCGAGAGTATACCGCGCGATTCGAGGAATTTGAACAGGGCGAGTTCGAGGCCGATGATGACCGCGATGAGCTTCGCGACTTTCTTCGCGGCGAACCCGATGACGCCGCCGATGACGGCACCACTTCCCAGTTGGAGTCCGAGTTGTTGAGGGTCTATCCCGACTTGCATCGTCCCACTCAGAACACTGATAGGTTAAGTTTCTTGTGATTTTGGTCGATGTTGAATGTTCTTTACCGATGCAAAATCGATACCGTACGCGAGTTTCAATTCGCCGCGGCAACAGGAATACATATATTTTGATCTATGACTTACGCTCAAACGGACGAACCATCGGGTTCCACTTTCGGCAGTCGAGATGGTGATGTCAACGCAACCCCGCAACCCTCTCCCGATGGTTTTAAACAGATGAACAACCCGGTATAACATATCAATGGCTTTCGAGGACCTACTGAGCGACCCGGTGATTCAGAAATATCTTCACGAACTGGTCGGCCCGAAAGGAATGCCCGTCGCGGCCGCGCCGCCGGACGGTGAGGTGACCGACGAGGAACTCGCGGAGGAACTCGACCTCGAACTCAACGACGTTCGACGCGCGCTGTTCATCCTCTACGAGAACGACTTGGCGACCTACCGACGCCTCCGCGACGAGGATTCGGGATGGCTCACCTACCTCTGGACGTTCGAGTACGACAAGATTCCGGAGAACCTCGAAGATGAGATGTACCGCCTGCTCGACGCGCTGAAACAGCGCCAGGAGTACGAGCGCACCCACGAGTTCTATCTCTGTGAAATCTGCTCGCTTCGCTTCGAATTCGGCGAGGCGATGGACTTCGGTTTCGAATGTCCGGAATGTGGGTCGCCGCTCGAATCCATGGAGAACTCGATGCTCGTCGACTCGATGGAGGAGCGAATCCACAACCTCGAAGACGAACTCAACGTCGAAACACTCGGTGCATAATGGTCGTTCTCGCAACAAAAGTGTACGTTACCGGCGACGCAAAGCATCGCGCGCTGGACGGTCTCGAATCGCTGGTCGGAAACGCGCTCGGCGACCTCGACGTGAAGTTCGACATCGGTGTCAGGCACGACGATTTCGTCTCGGTTACCGTGGAGGGCGAGGACGAAGTCGTCGCCCGGAACATCCTCGGCGAGGAGTGGGGCGAAATCACGCCCAACCTGCGCGACGGCGAAACGTACGTCGGCACGCTCGAATCGTGGGACGACGACGGCTTCGTCCTCGACGCCGGACAGGACGTTCGGATCCCGGCATCCGAGCTCGGACTCGGCCCGGGCAAACCCGAGCAAGTGATCGAACGGTTCGGCCTCGTCCAGCACATGCCGATGGGCTTCGTCTACGCGGAGGACGGCACATCGCGCCTCTCCGACGCCGAACGTGACCGCCTGTTCGAATGGTCGCGTGGCACCGGACGGGTGAACGTCAACAGCGCGACACGCGGTGAAGTTCGAGCGACGGTCAACCGTGCGGGCCACGCCCACGACATCGTCACCGTCGAACGGCTCGGCGTGTTGGAACAGAGCATTATCTGTACGGAAAACACCGACCCGCCGGGACTGCTCGCCAGCATCGGCGGCTACATCCCGGCCGAAATCCGCTGTGTAATTCCATGAAAAAACGGTTCGTCCTCGCGTTCGCCCTGCTCGCCCTCCTCGCGGCCAGCGCCGGGTGTTCCTCCGTGTTCGGCCCGGGGGACATCAGCCAGCAGCAACTCAGCAAGAACGCGACGTACGACTGGAAAACATCCGAGAACGTGACCTACAACGTCACGAGCGGCCAGTATCAAGCGGTCTACAACCTCGACAAGAAGGACACACTCGAAATTCACCAGGAGGAATCCTTCGGCGAGGAGGCCCCCGTCGAAATTTCGGGCGTACAGTTCCAGTATCCGAACGGGACCGTCGTCGGTGCCGATCAGATTTCGGTGCACAAGACGAAATCCTCGACCATCATCCGACCGCCCAAGGGCCCCGGAAAACTCGCGTACACGGTATCGAGACAGGGGAAGACGTTCTACGTCCCGACCTACCTCGAAGACCGAACGTACGAAGTGACCATCCCGCGCGGCATGCGCGTCGATACGTTCCTGCTGAGCGACGTGCGCCCCGGTAGCTACGAGACGAGCATGCAGGACGGACGCGAGCATATCGTCTGGTCCCAACCCGTGAAATCCGACAGCATCTCGGTGCGGTACTACCTGGTCCGGGACAAGTGGATATTCGCCGGAATCGTCGCGCTGGCGTTGCTCATCGGGTTCGGCGGTCTGGTCTACTACCGCTACCAGATTCGGCAACTCGAACGAGAACGCGAGGAGATGGGCCTCAACATGGACATCTCCGACGACGATATGGGTGACGGGCCGCCGCCCGGAATGTAAGAGCACTTTTCTTCACCGCCGCCTACGATTCGGGTATGCGAGTTGCGTTGGTAACCGTCGGAGATGAAATCCTCTCCGGAGACACTGTCAACACGAACGCCGCGTGGATCGGTGAGCAACTGACCAAGCGCGGCGTGACCGTCGAACGGGTGTTCGTCATCCCCGACCGCGTGGCCGATATCGCCCGCGTCGTGAACGAGGCCCGCGCCGAGTACGACGCCGTGATCGTCACCGGCGGTCTGGGGCCGACCCACGACGACCTGACGATGGAGGGCATCGCGGCGGCCGTCGGCGTCCCCGTCGAGGAACACGAGGAGGCCGTCCAGTGGATCGAGGAGCACTCGGATTACTCACACGCCGACCTGACGACCGGAACGGCCCACCTTCCCAAGGGGGCGCGCATGCTCCCGAACGAGGTCGGCGTCGCTCCCGGCGCGAAGATAGAGGACATCTACGTCCTGCCCGGCGTGCCGGACGAGATGCACGCCATGTTCGACCGGATCGCCGACGAGTTCGACGGCGACCCCTATTTCACCGGCACCGTCGCGGCGGGCGAACCCGAAAGCGCGCTCATCGACCGATTCGAGGAACTCCGCGAGCGGTTCGACGTGAAAGTCGGGAGCTATCCGGGCGACTACGTGCGCGTCAAAATCGAGGGGACGGACGAAGCGACCGTCCAAAACGCAGTCGAGTGGTTACGCGAGCGAGTCCAAGCGCCGGACGAGACGGACGCCTAACGGTAGAAGTAGGCGATCCACGCAATCGTGATTGCCAGTCCGACGACGAGAACGACGATGCCTGCCGAGTTTGCGGGAACCGCTTCGAGTGGAATCATACCCGCCGGTTGTCGTCCCTGTCTCTTAAGATTTGAGAATTACCCCTCGCGCCCACGGCGAGTTGTTTCCGTTCGGACTTTCTCGGTGAGCGAGAGTTTTTGATCGGCGTTCGACCACGGCCATCCGCTTGCGTCGATGTCGTGGTTCCGGTTATCGGGATCTCGTGATCGCTGCTGCCTCTCATTCGCTATTCTACGGACAAGGATACTTCCTCGTTAGCGAAGTAACCCGAGACGAAAAATCGAAAACAAAAACCGCAACCTCGAAAACTCCCGGTTTACAGGAAGTCTTCGATGTTGTCCGCAACCTCTTCCGGCGTGTCGCCGACAGGAACGCCTGCGTCGTTGAGCGCATCGATCTTGGATTCCGCCGTACCAGTGCCGCTACCCGACACAATCGCACCGGCGTGGCCCATGCGCTTTCCTGGCGGTGCCGTGCGGCCTGCGATGAAGCCAGCGACCGGCGTGTCCATGTTCTCCGCGATGAACGCGGCGGCCTCTTCCTCGTCCTCGCCGCCGATTTCACCGCACATGACGACGGCGTCCGTGTCGTCGTCGTCCTCGAACAGCGAGAGGGCGTCGATGAAGTCCGTGCCGATGATCGGGTCGCCGCCGATGCCGATGGCGGTGGTCTGCCCGATGCCGCGCTGGGTGAGGCTGTCCACGACTTGGTAGGTCAGCGTCCCCGAGCGCGAGACGAGACCGACGTTACCCGACTCGAAGATGTTGCCGGGGAGGATACCGAGTTTCGATTCGCCCGGCGTGATGATACCGGGGCAGTTCGGACCGAGCAGTCGCGTGTCGGTCTCCGAGAGGCGCTTGTACACCTTCGACATGTCCTGTGTCGGGACGCCTTCCGTGATGGCGACCGCGAGGTCGAGGTCCGTGTCGAGCGCCTCGAAGATGGCGTCGGCCGCGAACGCCGGTGGGACGAAGATAACCGAGGCGTCGGCGTCCTCTTCCTCGACCGCTTCGTTCACGGTGTCGTAAACGGGCACGCCGTGTGCTTCCTGCCCGCCCTTGCCGGGGACCGCACCGGCCACGACGTTCGTTCCGTACTCCATCATCTGTTCGGCGTGGAAACTACCCTCGCCGCCGGTGATACCTTGGACGACCACTCGGGTGTCGTCGTCTACGAGAATGCTCATTGTTTGTCCTCCGCGTTTTCGACAGCACGCTGAACCGCGTCTTCGAGCGTCGCTTCGACCTGAACGAGGTCGGTGTTCAGGATTTCCAT
>NZ_JBAWAC010000610.1:0-51552 GCF_049589095.1 Haladaptatus sp.
GCATGACACGGCGCCCGTTCATGATCCCATCCCGAGTCTGTCGGTTTCGTGGTGAATTCGACCGAGTCGGTCGTCGGTGATCGGTTCTCCGCCATACCGAACCTCTTCGAACGTGCGCGTCAGGGTACGAACAGCGTCCTCGTCGCCACCCGCGTCGATGGCCTCGCGTGCACATTCTCCGGGGGTTTTGGTGTGCGGTCGATTGACGCCGAAGCGTTCGACCATCGCCCACCACGCCTGTTCGATTTCGTTCGACGGGGCAGGCGTCGGTGCCGGTGTTGGTGTTCGTTCGTATCCCCCGGCGTTCCGCTCGTCCGACCCGCCGAACAGCCGGTTGCGGAAGCGAACGCCGGCCGCGACGCCGCCGACGATGACGAAGACCGGAACGATCCAGACCAACCATTGAACGAGTTTCCGGAGCAACGCGAGGAGTTCGTCGAGGAACTCCATCTTCTGCCACGATGAACTCGACTTCGAGTGTTTTGCTTGCTTGTTCGCGCTGGATTGACGTTGTTGCTGGTTCGACTGCTGTCGCTGTTGATTGTTTGACTGTGATGCCGTCGGTGCCCCCTTCGATTGAGCTTCCCGTTTCAACTCCCCTGCGTCGGCCGGGTTGATGGGAAGTGACTTGTAGTTGACATCGATGGCGTCGTCGGGATTGGTGTGAACCGCCTTCCCGAGCGTCGAAGCTGACGTGCCGATGGCGAAGATACAACACAACGCGATGCCCGCTGCGAGGAGTCTATCCGTGTTCATATGGTATCCCCGTCGGTAGTTGAGTATCCGGTTCCACCGGTAACATGGATAGTGTATGGCTCCTTACCGGGTTAATTATAAACCTCGTAATGGATCAGTAGGCGCACCAGTACTCCGAAAAAAGACCGTTTCAATCCGTTACAGAGGTGGCGTAATGTTGATATTTTTATCGTGAACCCGTCGTTTTCGAACCCTGATCGGTGAGCACCCGGTCGTACACGTCTACGATCGAATCAGCCATTTCATCGACGCTCAGCCCGTCTATTACGGTTCGTCCATCTGAAGGATCATCCCGGGCGAGCACGTCTTCGACCGCGGAAACCAGTTCACGGTCAACGTCAGAAACGGTGCAGTTCGAAACGCCGTCGAGCACCTCACGAACGAACCCGACATCGGTCGAGATGACCGGCAGGTTACACGCCGCGGCCTCCTTGACGACCATCGGTCCGGCCTCCCGTTTCGAACTGACGAGGAGGACGTCGCTCGCGTTCATGTAGTACGGGATTTCATCGTACGGAACACCGGACACCGCACGCAGATCGGCATCGACGTCGACCTGCTCGACGATGCGTTTCGCCCGCGTGAAATCCTTGACGTCCCGCGACGTGTCGTACGGAAAGAGGACGATGGGGACGTTGGATTTCCAGCCGATTCGTTCGCGGGCTTCCTGCTTCGGGATCGGTCGGAAGCGTTCGGTATCGACGCCGAACGGGATGAGTGAGTGGGGACCGGAGTAGTTGGCGGCCATCGCTTTCGTCGGGAGGATAACCGCATCCGCCTGCCGTGCAACTGCCGTACTGAGACGGGGGAGCCACCCGTTTTCGCTCATCAGATCGGTTCCCCAAAACGTGATCACGAGCGGGCGAATGGGTTGAGCAAGCGCGAAGGGGGTGACGAGGCCGTAGTTCGCGTGGACGAGGTCGTACTCGGAGAGCGAATGACGGAGTACCTTAGGATAAAAGCGTAGATAGTCGGTTATCGAACGGCCACCCTCCGCCGGACGGGGGACCGTTACCGTCGTACATTCGATGTTTCGCTCCTCCAATTCTCGAATCTGGAGGTCGAAGAACGGACGTGGTGTCGTGACGAGTTGTAACACCTTCATGCTCTCGTGTCGCTCGATTCGGGTGCCGTCCGTTCCGATAGACGTCATTCTCTGTCGTATCGATGCTCCATGCGACTTTTATTATATACCGACTAAGCATCGTGAACACGAAATCGGTGCTCCGAAGGGATTTTTGTTTTTGATTTAATAATGTCTTATATATACATTTAAATTCTGGTATGTTAATTGACCTGACTGTTGAATATGACTGCTGAGTTTTCGACTCTTTTTGGGGGTCTCATCGGTTGTGTGGTAAGTTACCATAGTCATGGAAATTAAAGAATGGAACTACTAAGCCACAGACTTTGGCCAAAAGATTCTAATATAGATTATTGTTGACCGTCAGAACTGCCAACGTACCTGTCTTCCGGTACATCGGGATGGGATTCCTCTCTCACGACGGTTGTCAGTAAACGCTGGGATTCAAAATGACTCAAAAAATCGACGCACATCAATCAAGCGACAATACCGATAGAAGATCGACGCACGGAGCATCACGACGTACTTTCATGAAGGGGGTGAGCGCAGCGGGGTTATGTGCGATCGGGGCACGAACGATGTCCGGTCGAGCGAGTGCGCAGATTCCATACGCTGACGACTACGATACGGTTGTTAACCTCGTAGAAGACGGTGGTTCCGACCCCAACAACGGGGATTCCATCACACCCGTCCTTCGCGAGTATGCGGACGATGATACGCTTCTCTATCTCCCATCGGGCCGCTACTACATGGACGAGCAGTTCCGGCACACTGGATTCGACAACTTCGGAATCGTCGGAGAAGACGACACGACTATCGTCCCAGCGAACTACTTCGATTTCAACGACAGGGATTGGAACTACCGGCTCTTCCGCCTCGGTATTTCCTACAATCCCGGGAGAGATCTCCGTGTCGAGAACCTCAATATCGACCAAACAGCGGACGATACCGGAATCCGCGTCATCGAAGCAGCCGTCGATGACGGTCTCCTCGTCCGCGACATCGACATTAAGGGCAAACACGACAGCGGAACGTGGGGGCCAGGTCGATTCGTCATTACCGATTCCAACGGAACAGGTGTCGTCGAGCGGTTCCACGCACCGGACGGCGGCGCATGGGAAAAGAACACCCCCGGAGACCGACTCTGGCGGGGTCCAACCGGTATCATCTGCAACCACTACAACCGCGGTCGGATGACGTTCAAGGATTGCAGTCTCGGCGGCTTCCCGGACAACGGTCTATACGCAGCCAACGGTTCGGGAAAAATCGTCATTGACGGAGGACACTACGAGAACAGCCAGACGGCAAGCCTCCGAATCGGTGGTGAGGACAGCATCATCAAGAATGCGACCGTATCCGTGAACGAGAGCGATGGGAAGTCCAACCAACACGCGATTCGCGTCGAGAACACGAATTACATCCGTATCGTGGACTGTGACGTCGAGGTGACCGACCCGAACGGCCACGCCATCAAGTCGATGGACGTCGGACTGCTAAGCGTCGATGGGTCGACCGTTCGAACCGCTGGGGACGGCGTCGTGCACGCGTTGGTAGTGCATGGGAGAACCGACAAAGCGCGAATCAAGAATTCGACGTTCGTCCACGATGCGGACGGTGGTTTCTCGATATGGATTCACGACGGTGACGACCAAGTCTTAGTCGAGAATTCGAAATTTACTGGAGACGGGGGTCACGTTAGCGCACGTGCCGCCATCCGCTGTGACCGAGACGACTGCGAGTTCCGGAATCTCGACGTCGAGCAAACCGGTTCGTCCCGTCGCCGGTCACTCGAAATCACCAGCGGCGACTGTCTGGTCTACGATGGAAGTTACATCGGGGAGATGACACCGATAATCGACGCTGGAAGTAGTACGTGGATACAGAGTATCTATTCGGAAGCGGTCAACGGCTCCGCCGGGCTTCGACTCACCGACAGCAGCAGGGACGTGTACATCAAGAAGAACACCATCGTCAACGGCATCGACGACCGTGGCAGCTATGGACTCGCCGGTTGGGGCAACGACTTCAGCGCATAAACAGCGATCCCGGGCAAGCGTTCTATCCGGTCATTCTCATCGTATTATCACCGACACCATCCGATCTAGTTAGTGTATAATAAAGCCCCTTTGGTGGGAAATGGATATCGAGTGTCATCCGAAGAAGACCCCGGTGAAGAGAACGTAGGGTGGTAATTTCGTGCAACGAAGCATGATGAGCGGTCTGCTCTCTGTTGCGGGGACGAAAGTGCTTACTCTGATTATCGGGCTCATCACGACACCGATACTGTATCGGTTGCTCGAACCGAAAGGAGTCGGCATCTACACCACCGTCCTCTCGGTGTTCTCGATGTTCATGATACTGGTGAGCTCCGGAATTACCGATGGGGTTCGTAAATTCCTCGCCGAGGACAGGGATATGGACTGCTGGGAGGAGCACGTCGTCGGGTTTTACTTCAGACTCGCCCTGTTGCTTTCCGTCGCCGGATCGATCGTCCTCGCGCTCTGTGCGTGGTTTGGACTGGTCAAACAGGTGTTTGGTCCCGACTTCGAGCCGTACTTCTACATCCTCGCGCTCCTCGTCATGACACAGCAGTTCCGTGCGTATTCCCGACGGACACTGATGGGGTTCGGGCTGGAACGCTACTCGGAACCGTTGAAAATCGTTCAACAAGTCGTGTTCCTCGCCGTCGCGCTCCCGTTGGTCAAACTCGGCTTCGGTGTCGGTGGTGCGTTGGCCGGGAAGATAGTGGGAGGTGCGCTCGTCGCGGTCATCGGGATGGTACTGGTCACGAGACAGGTGTCACTCAGCGGCGTCGTTCGAAAAACACCGAACGAATTCCCGAGGCGGACGATGTTGACGTTCAATTCGTTGTCCATCGTCCTCATCTTCCTCCTCATGTCGCTGTATCACGTCGACATCCTGATGTTGCAACTGATATCGGGAAGTAACGCGCAAGTCGGCTACTACCGTGCCGCGCTAAAGCTCGCGGAATTCCTCTGGTTCATTCCGATGGCTCTGCAAACCGTGTTCGTCCACTCGATGTCAGAGCTGTGGTCGAACGGCGAAACAGAGCGAATTTCGAAGCTCTCGGCGCTGACGACTCGTTATACGTTCCTGTTGACCGGAGTGATGGCCCTCGGACTGGCAGCACTTTCCAACGTCGCTGTCCCCGTGTATTTCGGCAAGGAATATATGCCAGCGGTTACTCCCCTCATCCTCCTGTTGCCGGGAGCGCTTGGCTTCGCGGTTGCACGGCCGATCCTCGCCATCTCCCAGGGGAAGGGGAACCTGAAGTATCCGATTCTCGCCACGGGAACCGCCGCCGGTATGAACTTCGTGCTGAACCTCCTTCTCATCCCCCGGTACGGGATGCAGGGTGCGGCCATCTCCACGAGCATCGGATACGGTTCGATGTTCATCTTCCACATTTGGAGCGCTCGAAGGGTCGGGTTCAACCCGCTTTCGGATGCCCGTCTGGGACGGGTGCTGGTGACCACGATACTGTCGGCACCGCCCATCTTCGTACTCGCGGACATGTTGGACGTTCAGCCGCTCGTTTTCGGGATTCATGTCCCGCTGTCGCTGGTCACGGTTCCACCACTCGGACTTGCGGTCTTCGCGTTCTTCTGCTTTGCAACGGGCGCGTTAGGAGTCTCTGAAGTCCTCGATACGGTCTCGTCGTTCCCTGAACCGCTCGGCTCGCGTGCCGAAACGCTGCAAACGAAAGTGAGTGAAAACACGATGTCAACCGACTCGATACAGAAACTGATGATCGTCGCTGGAGTCCTGTTGTTCGTCTCGGGGATCGGATACGCGTTTCTCGACCCCGGCTTCGGCGGGATTAGCGACCCAACGCAAGGATCGTCGGTGAACGGCACACAAACGACGGCCCCCGGAACGACGGTGGCCGGGACGACGCATAGCACCACATCGACGAAATCACAGACCACGACGAAGTCGAAGGAAACCGCGAAAGGGACGACAGCATCGTCCTCGACGACGAGTTCCACACCACCGCCATCCTCGAGTACGACAAGTACAACGAGTACGACGTCGCCACCGGACTCATCGACCACGTCGAGTACCAACCCGCCGCCATCGAGTACGACGAGTACAACGAGTACGACGTCGCCACCAACGTCGGGAACGACGACGAGTTCCACGACATCGACGACGAGTACCACCTCGACGTCGGCAGGGACAACCACGACAACCACCACAACCCCCGCGACGACCAGTACGACCACTACAATGACGAACTCGACGACAACTTCGGGATCCGCGAGTACGACGACCACCTCGGGATCAACAAGTACGACGACTACGGGTTCGACGAGTACCACGAGTTCGACCAGTACCACGACTCCAACGTCGAGCACCACATCGTCATCCAGCACTACTAGTAGTTCGACAGGAACGACCAGCACTACATCGTCCGGAACGTTTCTGATCGCCCCCATGCTGGGAGCCATCACGAACTGAGCGGTCGTTGATGGCGTCTGACGCAAAACTCATCGTGGAGGACACCGGAACTCGAATCCGGGGTCTCAGAGTCGATTGAGGGAAGCGGTTTCGAACTAGCGGATACGTACGTGTCGTAGCGGAGAGGGTACTGCTTTTCGGGACATCATCCAGTCACGAGGGGGCAGTCTCGATGGGACATCGTTCGGCGAATAGCATGTGAGCACAAGCCTCTATCGACGAGCACACGAGGGACAAACCGCGGTAGACATGCCCGACACACGAACCAACCGAATCGAGCGGAGAGCGTCGGATCGGAGCGGCGGGAGGAGAGTACACAAAA
Source organism: Haladaptatus sp. (assembly GCF_049589095.1). Taxonomy (NCBI): domain Archaea; kingdom Methanobacteriati; phylum Methanobacteriota; class Halobacteria; order Halobacteriales; family Haladaptataceae; genus Haladaptatus; species Haladaptatus sp. The sequence continues at coordinate 6,645 of NZ_JBAWAC010000610.1, forward strand.
GTCGGAGACGGCCCTCCATCGAGTCACAGTCCGCGGCGATCACCCTGTGCCGACCCCGTGTCCGTGATGATGAGACGATCAGGACGGTCGAAACAACGACCACGTAGCCCACGAAGGGGATGGACGGATAAAACCGAGCGCGAAACGGGTCGGCGTCACGAGTGATGGAAATCCGTACGGCTCGTGGATGGAATCCAAAAAAAGACGACGGTCGTGCGGGGAGGAAGGGAAAAAGCGAACGACGGGCGAATCGAGCGGTTTAGATAAGCATTCCCTTCTTCTCGAGGTCGGAGAGGGTGACGACTTCGACGTTGCTCTGTTTGATGTAGTCCAGGAGATGCTTGAATTTCTTCTCCGGGAATCCGTTCTCCCCGCCGATGTCGTGGAACAGGAGTGGGGTTAGCTGCTTGTATCGGGCAGCGTAATCGATATACTGTTTAGTGGTCTTGAGGTCGCCGGTACCGTAGATACGCGAGATGAGGGTATCCTTCTTGATGGCCGGTATCGCGTTCGGCGAGCCGCCGAACGACATCGTCACGTCGAAGTACTTCTGTGCGAGCTCGAACGTATTCGGACCGACGACGTTCTTCGGGACGGCCATGTACTTGTAGCCATCGTAATCACGCGCTTTGAGCCACTGTTGTGTCTCCTTTATGAGCTGCTCTTGGTCCTTGCGCGAGCGCTCGTCCATCTGTTTCGCACCTGTATTCGGGTGACAGATCATATCCCACCCGTCGCCGACCATCTTGCGCATCTTCGGCTGCGTGAGATAGCCGTCGTCATAGAGTGCGGCGGGGATGATAGCAATAACACCGGGGAAGCCGTAGCCTTTCATCATCTTGTAGGCTTTCGAGTACTGCGATTCGCGCCCGTCGTCGAACGTAAGCATAACCTTTCCCTTGTCCGGTGCGGGCACCGTCTTCACGTCGTCGACGTAGAAATCGATCGGCTTCGTCGTGTTGGAGTCCTTTGGACGACCCGCGATGCGGATCTCGTATACCTTGGACAAGTCGACGTTTTTCGGGTCCATCTGACCGGTGACACCGAGATTGACGCGGATCCACTTCCCTTTCGGACCGTAAAGCGTGCGTGTCATCGAGACGATGTGGCCGCGATCGGGGGCGAAAAGTTGCACCTCGATCTTCGAATACTCGTGCGACGTACACTTGTACGCAAGGGATAGGTTCTTGTTGCTGAGATTAGCAGGGTCGCTACTGTAATCGATACGTTGTATTTGACCGAACTTCGTCTTCTTGCTTCCCGTGATGTGAGCGGACTGTGAACCCTCGTATTTTACCTTCGTGCTCTTTTTGAGGGTCCCTTGGCCGTTCGTCGCACTCCAGTGGTTGAGCTTTTCGAAGCTCTCGAAAGTCTCCGGACCGCTCTGTTGGTTGCCGCCGTCGTTGGTGGTCGTGTCGTTACCACCCTTCGTGGAGGTCGTTTCCTTGCCGTCACCCTTGTCGGTGGTACTCTTCGTGGAGGTGGTGGAGCTATCGTCACTCCCAAAGGCGGAACATCCGGCGAGACCGGCCGCACCGGCCGCACCGACCGTCGCCAGAAACGTGCGTCGTGTCTGTCGTCTCATCGCTACCCTACCTAACCAGGCATAGGTATTTTCTTATATGGAGCTTAAGGGTACAATGTCAATGATTGTGTATATGGAAAAATCGGTTCGAAAGCACCGTTTACAACGTTTCCAACAGAGGGAAAACGGGGAGGAATTGAACTAGGCACCAGATAATTAATATGTGGGGTCGATACCGCATTTTTGATGGCGTCAGACAGGCAAAATCGAAATATTACGAGTCGTAGAACCTATCTTAAACTTACTGGTGCAATTGCGGCATCGGCTGCTGTCATGGGGTCTGCTTCTGCAAGCAAGTCCGATTATGAAGACCAGTACGATAGCATCATTGATGTGACAGAGGTAGGGGCTGACGACGGAGGGGACGAGTCGATTACACCGATTCTCCAGGAACATGCGGACGACGATACGCTCCTTTACTTCCCATCGGGGCGGTACTACATGGACGAACAGTTCCGATTTACTGGGTTCAATAACTTCGGTCTCGCCGGCGACGACGCGGAGCTCGTTCCGGCAAACTACCACGACTTCGACAGTGGGGGCGATGGGAATTACCGTCTTTTCCGACTGGGAGTCGAATACGAACCGGGAACGGATCTTCGCGTCGAAGGGTTCACCGTCGATCAAACGGCCGACAACACGGGAATTCGTGTCATCGAGGCGGCCATCGATGACGGTCTCCTCGTCCGCGACATCGAAGTTCTCGGCCAACACGACAGTGGAACGTGGGGTCCAGCGCGGATGGTCATCACGGATTCCGACGGAGAAGGTCTCGTCGAACGGTTCCACGCACCGGATGGTGCAGCATGGTCCAGCGAAACGCCGAGCGATGCGCTCTGGCGTGGTCCGACGGGAATCATGTGTAACGACAATAACGAAGGGACGATGACGTTCCGTGACTGTGTGCTCGGTCCCTTCCCTGACAACGGTCTGTACGCCGCAAACGGCAACGGTTCCGTGCAAATCGAGGGTGGCCGCTTCCAGAACAGTACGGGGACGAACGTCCGTCTCGGCGGTCACGACAGCTATATCAAAGACGCCACGATCATCGTGGACCAGGAGAACCCGCACGGAATCGCCCAGCGTGGTCTCCGCATGGAGAAGGGTAACCTGCTCGTCGCCGAAAACGTCGATTTCCAGACGAACGTTGAGGAAAGTCCGGCGATATGGGTGACGCACGATGCCAACTACAATTACATCAAGAACTGTACCGTCACCGTCCGAACGGACGATCCGACGACCGCAGTCATGATTCGCGGTAGTGCGGGACACACGCGTATCGAAAATACCGAAGTCAAGCACGATACGGGTGGCGGTCCAGCCATCAAAATCAAGGACGGCGACGATCCCGTTTACCTCGAAAACGTCACTATCACGGGAGAGGCACCGACTGTGGGATCGCGAAGCGCCATCCAAAACAACCGTGACGACTGTGAGTTCCGAGCTGTTAATGTCAACTACAGTGGTGGCTGGGGTCGACGCGCACTGACTATCACAGGCGACAACTGTCTGGTTTACGAGGGAGATTACGTCTCCGAAGATCACCCGCTCGAAATCAGTGGCAACGGAACGTGGATCGAAGGAGTATCTGCACGCTCACGGCGTGACGACGTCGCACTGCTCCTGACGGGTGACTCCGAGGACACGTACGTCAAGAAGAGCGACCTCGACAACGGCATCGATGACCGTAGCTCCGACGGCTACGACGGTTGGGGCAACGACTTCTGATCGGCGACCGCTGTTCCCCGCTTGCGACATCGACTCAGGTTTGTGACCGCGTCGCCCGAATGTGATAGGCATCGGACCGCTCGCTCAGCCGTTCGACGTCGAATCCGTGATCGCGGAGATACGTCTCGATTTCCTCTGTCGAGGTGTCATAGTGTTGGCTGAGTTCGTGATGAAGCTCCGCATACACGACACGAATGTCCGGAAGGATCGATTCGAATCCACGGAGAACCTGTAACTCGGCACCTTCGACGTCTATTTTGAGAATATCGGGGGATGGATATCGCCCCGCTTCGACCAGCGTTTCGCCCCGATACACATCGATGTCGAGTTCGCCATCGACCGAAAGGGAGTGTTTTCCTTCGCCGTAATTGAGACTCCGGATCGCAAGCGATCCGATCCCGTCCTCGTCCGAGAGGGCAATCTCGGCGACTTCCCACCGATCGATGGGGACGTTCGCGGAGAGGTTGTGTCGGAGACGAACCGCGTTCGTCGGCATCGGTTCGAATGCAACGACTCTCCCGCTCCGGAGACGCTTTCCGACAAAGCACGTGTGTGTCCCGATGTTCGCACCGATATCGTACACTACATCCGACTCGCGAACGTCCTGGAGCAAGGATTCGATGACGGCTTGTTCGCCGACGAGCGAGGATGCTCTGTGATACTCGGTTCGAGAATCGGTCGCGAATTCAGTGGTAACACCGTCGATCGTCACCGTAGTAGACCAGAGATGAATTGCGAGTTTGGCGTGCCAGTAGAGCGTTGACAATGCTGGTGCGATACCCGTCCGCTTACACCATTTCCAAGGGCGGCTTTGGGCGATAAACCGCTCTAAATTACGCATATGAATGTATCATGAGGCGACTCATAAATATATATCACAGATAATCCGAAGCCGAACGGGGGTGGATGAATTAGCAGGGCCATAACGAAGTCAATAAAGGATATATGTTATATCGAGTATCGGACGATATCCACACCACATATCAATATATTACTATTCTACACCGATGAATGCGTTATTTCTACCGAATCACGACGATGATCCGTATTTAGACGCATCCTCATCTCTGGGAGTGCCACGCCCGCGATGAGTAGCAGATCACCGCTCGAATTGTTTCAGTGGCTAAAGCGCGTGTTGTCACCCCGGGGCGGCGTCTCGGAACGGGCAGTGAAAAGCGGCATCTGGGCGTCGATGGCGAACTTCATCGGACGTGGACTACAGCTCGTCAAGCTAATCGTCCTCGCAAACATCCTGACACCGGTACAGTTCGGGCTGGTCGCGTACGCGTTGTTGACGTTGGCCGCCATGCGACGCTTGTCGAATCTCGGTATCAAAGAGGCACTCATCCAAAAAGAGGAGGACGGCGTCAACGAATACCTCGATACTGCATGGACGTTGACGATGATTCGTGGCACGATCCTCTCGATAATCGGGTTTCTCGGCGCACCGTACATCGCGACGTTTTTCGGGGCAGGACCACCGGCGACGCAGGTCATACGGGTGATGTCGTTGGTACCATTTTTGACGGGGATCCAGAATCCCGGTATCGTCTATTTCCAGAAAAATCTGGATTATGATAAGCAGTTCGTCTATCAGGTCGGAAAAGCAGTCGTCGCGGTCGGTGTCACGATCGGGTTGGCGTACCTGTGGGAAAACGTCTGGGCACTCGTCATCGGCGACATCGCAGGCGTGCTGACGGCAACGACGTTATCGTACGTCCTTCACGACTACAAACCGTGGCCGAGTATCGATAGGGAGCAAACCAGGGATCTCGTCGGCTACGGAAAATGGATTACCGCGTCCGGAATCGTCGTCTTCCTTACGACGGAGGGGGACGATATGTTTGTCGGATGGTTACTTGGGAACGCCGCGATCGGGATCTACCAGTACTCGTACAAAGTTTCGAACGCTCCGGCGACGGAAGTGACTAAGGTACTATCAAGCGTCATCTTCCCGACCTACTCGAAACTCCAGAACGACGCCTCGAACCTCCGTCGCGCGTTTTTCAAAACGGTACAACTGGCGACGTTCGTCTCGATCCCACTCGCCGTGGGTATCGTCGCCGTCGCGCCCGTATTCGTCGATGCGTTTCTCGGGGCGGAGTGGCAACCCGTAGTCCAAATAATGCAGTTGCTCGCGCTGTGGGGTATGCTTCGTTCGATCGGTTCGACGACGGGGCCGTTGTTTCAAGCGGTCGGGAAACCCGATATCGCCACCAAGATACAAGTCGGAAAGCTGGTCATCCTCATGATCGCAATCTATCCAGTAACCGAAGCCTACGGTATCGTCGGAACGAGTGCGCTCATCGTGGGTAGCGGGCTGTTCTTCTCGGAACCGGTCGCAACGTACCTCGCCGTGCGTGAGGTCGAGGGAAGCTATCGTCAGTTCCTTCGTCTCCTTTTCTATCCGCTCACGGCAAGCCTCGGTATGCTCGCCGTCGTAACCCTCGTCGGCGCACGACTCCCATTCGGAGGAGTTCCGAAGTTCCTCGTCATGGTCGCCACCGGCGCGGTGTTTTACGGGATGGCCATCCTTGTGATGGAGACCTGGGGAAACTACGGAATCCGCGACGTGTTCCGGACGATGGTCGGAGCTATCGGAGAATGAGGACCGTTTCAGATACTCCTAAACACAATATTCCTGATGTTATACTGTGTATAGTTAACCGCCATTGAGGCTATAGTCATAGTAGAGCCAACCGTGACACGAGCGAGAGCAGAAGAAACGAGAGGAAATCGGCGTGCAGCCGTCGACCGTCGTGGCACGGAACAACCGCCCAACACCCCAATAGAGGAGGAAGAACGATGAACAAAGAGATATTTGGTGTCTTCGGTGATAAGGATGAATTCGAACGGTTCCGCTCCGAGCGAGAATTCGACGATATCGTGACGAGTGAAGTCGCGACCGTCGGAATTCGGGATACAGGGCTCGGGATTCCAGGCCGGAGCGCCTCCTATTCCGGCGACCTCGGGTCATGTGTCATTTGGGGGGAGGCATACCCCAATAAACGAGGCTGGTCCGAACCCGCCCGTTGGCTGTTGGAACAGTACGTAGAGAAGGGAAAAGACGCCGTTCGGGATCTCAACGGATCATATCTCGCATTCATCGAACACGAAGGGGAAACGGTCGTCATCACCGATCCGATTCGGTCGTGGGAATGTTTCTACACCGACGATCCGGGTGTCCGCGTGTTCGGGTCCGACGCGGCTGCGGTCGCAAAAACCATCGATAACCCCACGATGCGCCGCCAGTCCGTGGGTGAATTTCTCCACATGGGCGTCGTTCTGGGGGACAAGACGCTGTTTCATGAGCTCAACCGAACGCCGTTCGACGGCTATCTGACTCCAAACAGTGTGAGCGAGCTCGATAGGTTCGTCTACAACGAACAGGAGATGGACTACGTTGACGAACTCGCTGACCGCCTCCAGCGTGCGATTCGTCTCCGTTCGCGCCAACCCGGCAAGAAGGGATTGTTGCTGTCTGCGGGGTACGACTCACGGACGCTTCTGTCCCAACTTCCCAAGATCGATCACACGTACACTGTCGGAATGCCGGACGCACAGGAGGTAAAAGTCGCCCGTCGACTGGCAAAGCAGTACGGTGTCGACCACACGACGCTGGTGACGAACGACCGTTACATCACACCCGGCGAGCAGAAGGTCCGGGACACCAACGGCATCAAAGAGTCGATTCACATCCACCACGCGGGCTACAACAGCGAAATAGAGGTGGACACGATGTATCACGCTCTCCTGTTCGATACGCTGTTGAAGGGTTTCGGTCACAAGCGGACGGAGCTGAAGTTGTTCGGGAAGACGATTCCAACGAAGCGGATGGATCCGAATCCCGACCCGGTCGAAGCTTCGCTCGATAACTTCGGGTACCTCCCCGATCACAGTGCTGAACTCGCCGAACAGTACACGTCGGACCCGGATGCCGCCGGAAAGTTCGTCCGAAACGCCATCGACGCCGAGTTCGATCGCTGTTGGAGTCGAACCGACGACGTCCAGAACGCCCTCGCGCTGTTCAGTATCCGAAACCAACCGACGATTCCGTCCCGAACCCACCTCGCGGACAACTATCTCGAATCGTTCATCGCGGCCGACACGGAACTGCTGCAATGGCACCTCCAAACACCCCCGGAGTACCGCAACACGTCCACGGTGATTCGGGCGATTCGGCAACTGGATGAGGACCTGTTCCGTCACCGTCCGCCGGACCGTCCGTACACCTCGACGCTCCTGTCGGAGATGGAGCGGTTCGCACGCCGAAAGATCCCGTTCGTTACGGAATATCAGTCGGCGTGGCCCGACCGTCAGAAAGTGTACGACCGCTACAATCTCGACCAGCGGTTGTTCCCTGAGCACGAAACGATCCACGAGTTACCTTCACGGCACAAACTCAGGATCAACGATATGGTCGGATGGGTCGCCCAATGTTCGGAGAACAGGGTCAACCCGACGGACGTGCTGCATCTGCCGACGGAAGCCAAAAACACGGACGATGCGGGATCGAAAACGAACGGAGCGGACGAGGTTCCGTCGGAAAACTGATTAGCAGCCGTATAATAAAACCCGCGTACAACGACTTCCAGGATAATGAGTACGAATAGCCGCTGGTGGTTTCTCGACCTCACGCTGGCGCTTGTGCTGACTGTTGTCGGCGGTGCCGCTTCGTATATGGGGATCGGCGGACGATTACAGGTTGCGCTCGTGGTCCCGCTCGTCGTCTTCTTACCGGGGTACGTTCTCGTCTCGGCGCTGTTCCCGGAGGGAGGAGACAACGAGGAACGATCGTTCAAGCCGAGCGAAAACATCTCGGCGTACGCCATCGGAGGATCTGTGCGGGTCGCGCTCGCAGCAACCCTCAGCGTCGCCATCGTCCCGATGGTGGCCGCGCTGTCGAACTTCACGCCATGGGGGGTTCGTCTGCACCCGATTTTGTACGGTATCGTGATCTTCACCGCAGTGACCGGTGTCGTCGCGTTCGTCCGTCGGTTACGCGTGCCAGCGGAGAACCGGTATTCGCCCGGTCTTCCCGGACTGTTGTTCAGTCCGACGGATCGTTCGAACGGCGGATTGACGATGGCACTGAACGTGGGGATCGTCATCAGTTTCCTTCTGCTCGCATCTAGCGCCGGGTTCGCCGTGCTCCACCCGCCACAACCGAAGACGTTCACCGAGTTCTATCCGCAGACGAACAAGGTAGACGGCAACACACAGACGATGTATCAGTCGGACCTTGCCTCGGACGGCGTGACCGTCAACATTCACAACCACGAGGGGGAAAACGTGCAGTACACCGTCGTCGCCCTCCTCCAGCGGGTCGAGGACGGGAAAGTAACAGATCAATCCCAATTTGCGAAAAAACAGGTAACGGTCGATGCGGGGCAGAAAAAACAGGTAACGCTCACCGGCGACCCAGCGTTCACTGGGGAGAACGTTCGAGTTCAACTCTATCTGTACAAAGGATCGGCGTCGGGACAACCGGACGAACAGGCCCGCGTTTGGCCGGTTTCGAGAAGTGCCTCCTCGGACCAAGGCGACAGTAGCGACCAGAATCAGGGGTCGGACAGCGGTCAGGAGACCACCCAGCAACAAACGACGGAACAGCAGACGACGGAACAGCAAACGACGGCCCAGCAGACGACACAGCGAACGACCCAACGGCAGAGCACCTCGACGAGTTCGCGGACGTCGTCAACGAGCAGTACGTCCACGACAGGGGGAACGACGACCACGACCAACGGAGGCGGCACATCGACGACATCGAGTACCACGACGACTACGACCACTGACGACGGCGGCTTCTTCTAATTCGACGGTCGGTCGGCCGTAGCTGGCCGATCGAATCCAAAATCCGGTCGTGTGTGACGTGTTTATCGGACAGACGGTGGAAAGACCACCCACGCGCATTCGAGGCTCGAAGGAAACGACGGGGGACTATTCGTACTGCTCGCAAACGTGGTGGACGCCTTCCTCGAAGCTGACTTCGGGTTCCCAGCCGGTTTCGGTAGTGAACTTGGTCACGTCCGCCATCGTGTCGTGGACGTACACGTCATCCGGGATGGGATTCTCGACGTACACGGGTTCGACGTCCGTGCCGAGTTCGTCGTTGATGTACTCGACCACGGTGTTGAAGTCGTGGCTCTCGCCGGTGCCGAGATTGTAAACGCCGGTCAGTTCGTTCTCCGCTGCTGCCTCCAGCCCGCTGACGATGTCCGTGATGTACGTAAAGTCGCGTGTCTGACTTCCGTCGCCGTAGATCTCCGGTAATTCGCCGTGAGCGATATCGTCGGCGAACTGGGCGATGATGTTGGCGAACTCCCCTTTGTGCTCTTCCGCACCGCCGTAGCCCTGATAGACGGAGAAGAATCGCATTCCGGCCATGTTCATGTCGTAGTGATGGGCGAAGTACTCGGCGTAGCGTTCGCGGGCCAGTTTGGACGCCTCGTAGCCCGTACGGGCTTCCACGTCCATGGATTCCGGGGACGGCTCCGTCCGACTACCGTAGATGGACGACGTCGTCGCGTATACGACGGTATCACAGCCGTCGTTCCGGGCCTGTTCGACGGTGTTGACGAACCCTTCGACGTTCACCCGTGCACCTTTCGTCGGGTTCTCCTCGTGCATCGCATAGGACGAGAGCGCAGCGAGATGGAAGACCACGTCTACGTCGGTCGGTAGGTCGTCTTCGAGGACGCTCCGTTCGTGGAACTCGACGTCATCGTCGAGGTTCTCCTCGACTCCGAGATAACCATCGTCGATCGCAGTGACTTCGTTCTGTTTGGCGAGATGATTAGCGAGGTTCGAGCCGATAAATCCGGCACCACCGGTTACGAGAACGCGTTTTCCCTGCATGGTTCACCATCCGACAGGGTACGAAAAAAGGCTACTGGAACGTCAAAGCGAAAACCTCGCCCGTCTGGGTGAGGAGGCTGTCAACCTTAGACAGTCCGGTTGGCACAGAGCATCACGTCCCCGTTGTCGTAGAGGATGCTCTGGTCGGGACGACAGATCTGTTGTTGGGAGACCTGTCGGTAGACGGGAACGCTTGCGGTTTTATCGCCGTTGGCCTGCTTAGATTGGCTCTCGTTGAGCTGTTTGACGAGTTGGAACGACGGTGCCCCGGTGGACTGGTACTGTCGGTACACCGTAAGCGGATGGTCGGTCGGACCATCCCTGTTATCCGCCGAGAGGTTGGCCGCAGTCGCCGGATACGCCCCTGTTCTGGCGAACACCGTCTGATACGGATGGTCGGTGTGGATGAACAACGACTTATCCCGAGGGAGCTGGGACGAATCGGGCGACCCCGTCATATCCGCGATGGTGTGAACCGCCGCGATTTCCGATTCGGTGTAGGTCAGTCGCTCCTGGTCCTGCGGGAAGAACGGACTGTCCAACGTCCCGTGGCTGGAAATGACCATCACACTCGGATACACGAGCGCGAGGACGACCAACACTGTAACCACGACGTTCCGGTTGAGGTTGTGCACGAGATAACCGACGCCCATCGCACCGAGAACGGCCATCGGCGCGTAGAGGAACGCGAACCAGCGCTGTGGGATGAAGTTCCGGATGCCGAACATCGGCAGACCGAGCGTGAAGGCCGTCATCACGAGCGTCGCGAACAACAGCGTAAACACCGAGTGTGAGATACGCTTCCGGCGAAGCACGTACAGACAGCCGACGGTCGCCAACGCGAACAGGATCAGGAATCCCGACGCGTCGATGTACGTCTCGATGTTTTGGAGGAGGGTCGGTGCGGAAAGCGTGATGAATTGGGAGTTGTTGCTCGCGAGATTGAACAGTCCTGCGCTCGACACCAAGGTCTGTTCCAGATACAACAACACCGTTGCGAGGAACGAATTCCCGTTGTACGGGGTGAACGACCACATGAACGTGATGAGACCGATGTCGAACGCGAGGAGCCCCGCGAGGTTGACGGGTTCCAGTTTTCGGTAGACACCCGGTCTCCGGGCCGTCGTCTGGAAGATGTCGAGCTTGAGCACGAACTGTGCCAAGAGTCCCGAGAACACCACGACGAGCATGATGAACGTCGACACCTGATGGGTCAGGATGATGGCGATGGAGAGGAACACGAGCAGGCCGAAGTCCCGTGCGTTGTACTCCAGACGCATGATCCGCAGGAGCGCGTAGACGATAGCGATGAAGAACAACAGCCCGTGGCTCGTCGGAATGAGGTGAATCCCCCACTCGATGAAGTAGTCACCGAGCGAGTACAGCATCGCCGCGAGCACGGCCCACCGTACCGGAACGAGTAGCTTCGTCGCGCCGTAGACGAACAGGATTGCCATCGGCATCACGAGACCGATGGAGAGATACAACCCGTTCCGTAGCGACACGTCGTACAACATCGCGGAGGACGCAACGAGCAAGTGGAACAGCGGTGCCGCGATGTGTTTGTTCCCGTTCATCGCGGAGAGGGAGTGCTGTTCGAAAACACCACGGGCCAACTGTGTCATGTGCGTCCAGATGTCGATTCCGATGTACGTCGGTGTGGTGTACACCGCCGTGAGCCGAATGACGAACGCGAGCGCGATTACCTGGACCAAGAGAAGCGACGGGTGGAGGTCCTCGTCGTCCACGAACAGGATTTGAAGCATGATGAGCGTTCCCGTAATGGCCGAGAGGACGTAGAACAACCGGGAGCGCTCGCTCGCGTGCAGTGCGACGGCGATCATCGCGGCCATCAGCACGAAACTGATACTCGGGAGTACCTGTGCAACTAGCTGTGAGAACGATGGATACTCGTAAATCGTCTCTCGGTCATTGCGGACAGCGAGCAGATAGAGTCCACAGCCGAGACCGAGGACGATGGGAATCGTCTTGATGTATATCTGTGAGGCGAAAAATCGCAGCGGAAACAGCCCGATGGCGACGATGAGGCCGATAATTGCCGCATCGACGTCGAACCGGCGCTGTTTCAACCAGCCAGACATACTCCCAAACATCGATTATCGCCTCCGTCCGTCAAATGGTGGTTCCGTCATCATAGTTAAACCTCCGCGCCCGGCCGTGTCGTTCGACCATGTGCATCCCGAGAACGGCCGGTGAGGGCGCGCAAAATGACATCAGTCGTATCGACTTTGTCATCGAGAAGCCGTTCTCGGCGTTGCTGCCAGTCGGTATCCCCTTCGAGGATGGAAACCGACTGTTCGAGCGCGCGCTCGTGTCGGTCTTCCTGCTGATAGTTGAACAGGAGTTCGTAGCGCTCGTCCAGTTCGTCCGTGTAGCCCATCGTTAGCGTGTTAACGTAGATGGCAGGCGTGCCGAGGACGGCACTCTCCGCCGCCATCGTCGCGCCTTCCCCGACGAACAAGTCGGCGAATGCGAGCAGGTCGTGCATCCGGTGTGGCGCGACCGTTGCCCGGTGTGATTCGAGCGACGAGGGGAGCGAGCGCTCGGAAGTGATGAGCACCTCCGAACCGGCGTCCTCCAATTGCGTGACGACATCGCGTACGTCGTCGAATCCACCTTGTCCCACGTCGTGTGATGCACCCCACTCGACGAGCCTGAGGACGGTGAATTTTTCCTCGGGATCGAGACCGAGTTCCTCAACCACCGTTGGGTCGGGCGTGAATCGGTCGGAGTGGAGATACGCGAGTTCGTGATAACCGGGGTATCGAACCTGCTTCGAACCCACATCACGCGTGTAACAATCGGGGGTGTAGATGGCGTCAGCGAACGGGAACGCGAGGTTCTGAATGAGTTTCGCGTGCTCCGTGTCGTAGAAGATGACGCTGCGTGCACGCACGGCCGTTGCCACGTGTGCGGCCGCTACACCGCCGATGGCGGTTATCACGTCCGGCTTCAACTGAACTGCTCGGCGGAGCAGACGCGCCTCGTAGGTCGCCTGTACCCGTGCCAGTTGCGACAGACCCGACGCGGTGCCAGCCAGCACCTCGTGGTCGATGTCGTACCGATGGAGCAGTTCGACCGCCATTTCCTTCTCACGGGCGAAGACGTGAACGTCGTGCCCCTCGTCCTCCAGTTCCGCGATCGCGTTGCGGAAGAAGTGGACGTGTGCCGGGTGCTGAATGGTGACGAACACTCTCATGGGTTCTCCCTCCTGTCGAGGACGATTCCGACGATGATTCCGACGACGCTGACGAGAAGCGACGTGAGCGATTTGCGCGCGTCGTCGTTCTTCGTCCCGGTGAGGACCGAGCCCAACGCTCTGACACCGAGTGCGATCCCTGCCAACCCGCTGACGATGCCGAAGAGATAGGCGATACCGAGCGGGTGAGTTCGGTAGCGTGCCCCGAGCCGCCAGAAGAAGTTTCTGAGGAGCATGAGCGACACCTTCGGGATGTAGTCACCGTACTTGATGCTACTCTCCTCGTCACCGTAAGTCGCAGGCATATCCACGTCCGCAACCCGCATGCCGGCGACGTTCAGCTTCACGAGGATGTCGTTACAGTAGCCGTAGTACTCGTACATTCCTTCGAGGTCGATAGCCTCCAGCGCTGGCAACGAGATCGCCGTGTATCCGTTCTGTGGATCTGTTATGCTCCAGTAACCGCTGGCGATGCGCGTCAACCCTGTCAACAACCAGTTTCCGAGTAGGCGGAATCGTGGCATCTCTTTGCGGAGTTCCGAGTTCGAAAGACGGTCGCCTTTCGTGTACTCGGCGTCTCCAGCCACGATCGGGTCGAGAAACCGAGTCATTATATCGGGATCCATCTGTCCGTCCGCATCGACGGTAACGGTGATGTCCGTCCCGTCCTCGCGGGCCGCGAGATACCCCGTTTTGATCGCCGCACCGGCCCCTCGGTTCATCGCGTGCTGAATGGCGACGACGCCGCTGACGGCGTCGTCACTCTCCCCTGCACGGGGTGCACGCTCGATGGTTGCGTGTGCTCTAATTTCGTCCCACGTACCGTCGGTCGAGGCGTCGTCAACAGCGTAGATACGATCCACGAAGTCGGGGAGCGAGTCGAGAACATCGCCGACGAACCCTTCTTCGTTGTACGCGGGCACGACGACGCCTATCGTGTGCCCTTCGTACATCTACACCCTCCGGTAAGCGAATCCGGCGTCGAGTACTTTCTCGGCGTTGAACGCGCCAGTTACGTCGATGAAGACGGGATCGTCGTTCATCCGGTCAGCCATGTCCTCCAAGTCGAAATCGTAGAAATCCTGATGCGGCGTGGCGAGGACGATGCCGTCGTATCCGTCGAAGGAGAAATCGTCGTCCTCCTCCACGGAGATGCCGAACTTCTCACGCATGAGTTCGTTGTCACCGTGTGGATCGTAACCGACGGTCTCGATGTCGAACTCCTGGAGTTGACGAATGATGCCGTCCACTTTGGACGTGCGGATATCGGCCACGTCCGGCTTGTAGGTCAGCCCGAGGATGAGGACGCGACTGTCTCGAAGCGTCTTTCCTGCCCGGTTCAGCTCCTTTATCATCATGTTAGAGAGGTGGGCAGGCATGGCTTCGTTGACGTCACGGCTCTGCTGGATGAGTTTGGGCGAGAATCCAGCCTGCTTGGAACGATGGATGAAGAAATACGGATCAACAGGGATGCAGTGACCACCGACCAGACCTGGGCGGTAGTCGTGGAAGTTCCACTTCGTCCCCGACGCTTCGAGAACTGAACGCGTGTCGATGTCCATATCCATGCTGTCGAAGGCCATCGCCAGCTCGTTCACGAGCGCGATATTCAGGTCACGCTGGACGTTTTCTACCACTTTGCTCGCTTCCGCGACTTCCATGGAGTCCGCTTTGTGAACGCCCGCGTCGATGACGGTCGCGTACAGTTCGGCGATATCGTCACGAACCTCGTCGTTCATTCCGCCCACGACTTTCACGACGTCGCGGAGACCGTGCTCCGGGTCGCCGGGCGTTGCGCGCTCCGGCGAGTAGCCGACGAAGAAGTCCACACCGCAGGTCAGTCCGGACGCTTCTTCGATTGCGGGAACGAGGATTTCACGGGTCGCTCCCGGGAAGACCGTCGATTCGAGAATGACGGTCGTGTCGGGGGAGATGTGTTCGCCCACAGTTTTGCCAGCAGCCACCACGAAGTCGAAGCTGGGTTGGTCGTTTTCGTCGACCGGCGTCGGAACCGCGATCATCACGTAATCCGCACGGGTGATCTCGTCGGGATCGTTCGTGTACGTGATTTCGCTCTCAGCGATCGCCTCGTCTCCGAGGTCTCCCGTGGTGTCAGTGCCGCCGCGAAGGGTTTCGACTTTGCTGTCGTCAATGTCGAAGCCGACGACGCTGTACCCTTCTTGGTCGAATCCGACTGCCAACGGGAGTCCAACGTAGCCGAGACCGACGACACAGATCGTCGCTTCCCGGGCCTCTGTTACGTCGCTCTCATCACTTCCAGCGTAGTCCGGCTGGCTGTCGATGTCTCCTATCGTCGAGTTCATGGGTGATTGTCCTCCATTCGAATGCTCCCCGGTATCGACTGATACCAGAGCGACCGGCAGCGAGGGAAAGCGGAGGTTGAGTTTCCTTCGATTCTCCGGTCGGACTTTCCTCGTTAAAATCCATCAAACCCTGTGGGCTTTATTATACACTGACTAATGGCCTCATGCCCGAAAATGGCGGTTTTTCAGTAGGAAGATATGCGGGGAGGGGGAAGATAACACACCACAATCCGTAGATAGATAATATCCACAACCAGTCACGCACGCGTAATAGCAAATAGATAAGCCACCCCCGAGTCAGCCGATCTTCGTGACTGACGGGTCCGATATGTTATGAAAATATATGCGGGTGGATAATCGCAAGACTGCGAGATTATGAACCCGATACAACGGTTTGAATGGTAAACGAACAAGAACGAACAGTACGGGAAAGTGGGTGCAACATCCGGGAGCGGCTTCTCCGTTTATTACCTCCCCCAGGAACGGACATGTATGAGCGCAACAACACAACAGGTCGAAGAACAACCTAGCTCCATGGACACGACATCGTCCGTAGAGCTGAGCGAGGATCAAATCTACCATCTCCTACAGAACGAACGACGTCGTTACGTCCTTCGATATCTACACGGCTCGGACGGACAGGAATCGATGCGCGACATCGCGGAACAGGTCGCGGCATGGGAAAACGACAGCACCGTTCAGGCGATCACGTCCAGCGAACGCCAGCGCGTGTACATCCCGCTTTACCAGTCCCATCTGCCGAAACTCGACGAAGAGGGTATCATCGAGTACGACCAGAGTCGCGGGACCGTAGAAAAAACGGACATGGCCGACGTGTTGTACGACTACCTCGAACCGACCGCAGTTGCGGCGGATGACGACGAAGATGGGAGCGATGACGAGCAAACTCGCTGGGAACATTACTACCTCGGCGCATCCGGCATCGGCGTAACTCTGCTCGCCGGAGCGACACTCGGTCTGTCCCCGTTCGCGATACTCCCACCCGGTTCGGTCGGACTGGCGATCCTCGGCATGTTTTGGGCGTTAACAGTTGGACAGCGACTCGCGTGACGATCGACCAAACGACCGAGAGATAGGGAATATTTTGCCGATTAGTTTTTTACTAATACAGCTCATTTTTTCTTTTATTTACATCTGCGAATTCGTCAGATCTCCATGAACCGACGAATCTCGGTCGTAACCTACTAGTAAGGCAGGCTAAATACAAAAGGTATAAGCAATAGAAATCCAACCCCAAAGGAAAAATACTCAGCGCGGAAATACCAAACATAGAACGGTTCACCTTACGAAACCGGAAGCTAGACTTCACACCAACATGACAAACAGGCAACTAGCCATCTTCTCCGTCTGCCTGCTACTCCTCGCCGCCGTCGCGCCGACCGCGTCCGCCGGTGCAACACCGGGAGGTAATCAATTCGTTATTCAGAGCGTTACGTACGCGGGTGCGGGCGTTGCCAAAGTCGGGGACAACATGACGTATTTGTGGCGGTCAGCACCACACAACGAAACTGTAACAGTGTATACAGGGAACCGTTCCGGAACGCACGAGGTGTGTACGAATTTCCGTACGCCGGGGAACGACACGACGAATTTGACGGGCACGAAGACGTGTCGGGAGGTATCCTTCTCCCCTAACAGCGTCCAACAAATCAATTTCAGCTTCGGGAGTATTTTGACGAACGCGAGTGGGCGACAGAACGCTGTTGCGACGGTCAAAGACGGAGAGAAGGTCATCGCACAGCAAACGGTTTCCGTCTATCTCATGGTGAAGACAGGCGATGACGATGGGGACGACCTGACCAACGAGAAGGAGATCAAGCTCGGAACGAACGTTACGAGCAAGGATACCGACAAGGACGGGCTCGAAGACGGCGAAGAAGTGAACAACTACGGGACGAACGCGACGAAAGCGGATACGGACGGGGATGGACTCCGCGACAGACAAGAGATAAGCATCGGTTCGAATCCGACTCAGGAGGATACCGACGCGGACGGGTTGTCCGATAAGCGCGAATACGAACTCGGAACGAACGTCAGTAACGCCGATACCGACGGTGATGGATTGACCGACGTTTCGGAGGTGAACGGCACGACCAAACCCACGATGGCGGACAGCGATAAGGACGGACTGAACGACAGCGTGGAGGTCGCAGGTGCCACGGATCCGATGAAACCCGATACCGACGGGGATGGGTTGGAAGATGGAAAAGAGAGGAAACTCGGGACCGATCCGACGAAAGTAGATACCGATGGGGACGGACTGGCTGACGGAAAGGAGAAAGAACTCGGGACGGATCCGTTGAAGCGAGATACCGACGGCGATGGACTGAGTGATGGATTCGAACACAGCTTCGGAACGAACCCGAACAGTCGCGTTCTCACTGGCGGCCTGTACCTCGTCTTCTTGAGTTTACTCGTCGGGATGGCGCTGTTGGTTCAGCGGAACGGAACCGAATGGCTACCGACGCTATTCGGGGGCGAGAGCAATCGGGACGGAGAGCCCAAACCCGAGCCACACCTACAGGATGGAAAAGTGACGACAGACGCTGATCGCGTCTTAAAACTCCTGCGAGAGAACGGTGGTCGGCTTCCACAGGGGGAAATCATCGAGCGGACGGGGTGGTCGAAATCGAAGGTAAGTCGCCTCCTTTCGAAGATGGAAGACAGAAAACAGGTGAGTAAGATAAACATCGGCCGGAAGAACATCGTCATCCTCTACGGACAGGAACCTGGAAAAACGAATAGCACGTCCGAAAAACCGCAGTAGAGACTGTTGAAACCGCTAGTCAACGGGTAGTTCGGCGTCAAAATATCAAAATATACAACATTATAAAGACACATCTAAACAGAGTAGAGCTGTATCAAAATCAAATACATTCGGTTTACATTCCTGCTAAGATACCCCCTTAATCAGTCTATAGTAATGGGGGTAGGGAGAAATGTCGAAGACAAGAGCCAGTCGTTTCCAGCAGTTGGGACGGCGGGGCCTATAGGACACACCCATGAACTACCTTGACACAATAGACGGACGTGCGACAGTTCGTTCTGGCTTGCTTCACGATACGACGGGGCGTGCCAGCTCGGAACGACAGTACGAGCAGTCCACAAGAAAAACGGAGGAGACGTAGGATGTGTGGAATTATCGCCCGTATTGGCGAAGGGGATGCGATTACGAAGCTCGTTACGGGACTCGAAAACCTCGAATATCGAGGCTACGATTCGGCCGGGGTCGCCGTCCAGAACGGGTCAGGGATATCCGTCTACAAGCGTTCGGGCCAGATCTCCGAACTGAAAGACACCATCGTCGGGAGCGTCCCGAAGGGGAACGTCGGGATCGGTCACACTCGATGGAGCACGCACGGACCACCAACCGACGAAAACGCTCACCCTCACACGAGCGAGACGGAAAACGTCGCCGTGGTTCACAACGGTATCATCGAGAACTACAACGAGCTCAAAGAGTGGCTCAAGGGAGAAGGCTACGAGTTCACGAGTGATACCGATACCGAGGTCATTCCACACCTCTTCGAATACTATCTCGAGGACGCGTCGAGCATCGAAGACGCGTTCCGCCAAACCATTCGCGACCTCGAAGGCAGCTACGCGGTCGCAGCGATCGTCGATGGCGTTCACGCCATCTACGCGGCCCGACAGGGATCGCCGCTCATCCTCGGGCTGGATAGCAACGAGTACTACCTCGCCAGCGACGTGCCCGCGTTCCTCGACCACACTGACCGGGTCGTCTACTTCGAGGACGGCGACGTCGCCATCCTCGAACCGAACGGAGTGACGATGACCGACCTCGACGGGAACATGGTCACTCGTGACGTGGAACGGATCGACTGGGACCCCGAGGACGCCGGCAAAGGTGGCTACGAGCATTACATGCTCAAAGAGATCAACACCCAACCGAACGCACTCGCCAACACCATCGAAGGACGAGTGGAGGACGGGGAAATCAGCCTCGAAGACTTCCCGGACGGGACGTTCGCCGATGTAGACGACGTTCAGTTCGTCGCTTGCGGGACGTCGTATCACGCCGCGCTGTACGGACAGCAACTCCTCAATCAGTGTGGAATCCGTGCACAGGCGTTCCGAGCGAGCGAGTACGTCGATTCGTCGGCCAGCACCATCACGGAGGACACGTTGGTCGTCGCCGTTACCCAGAGCGGGGAAACGGCAGACACCCTCAGCGCACTGCGAGGTGCGAAAGAGAAGGGTGCACGAACCGTCACCGTAACGAACGTGATGGGTTCGACGGCGGCCCGTGAGTCCGACGACGCGCTGTTCATCCGAGCCGGACCGGAGATCGGTGTGGCCGCCACCAAGACGTTCTCCTCGCAAGCGGTCATGCTCTCGCTCCTCTCGCTACGGCTTGCCAAGGACATGGAGACGGCAACCCCACCGAAGGATCAAGCTGACCTTCTCCGCGACTTGGAGAAACTGCCCGAGCACGTTCAGGAAGTGCTCGACACCACGAACGCCAAACGGATCGCCAGCCGATACACTGGCAGCGAGGCGTTCTTCTTCATCGGTCGAGGGCTGAACAACGCCGTCGCAAAAGAAGGGGCACTGAAGTTCAAGGAGATCACCTACGAGCACGCCGAAGGGTTCGCCTCCGGGGAGCTGAAGCACGGACCGCTTGCACTCGTAACGCCGGATACCCCCGTATTCGCGCTGTTCAACGGCGAGAAGGACAAAAAGACGCTGCAGAACGCCAAGGAAGCACAAGCACGCGGCGCACCCATCGTCTCGGTCGCGTGTGCAGGCCACGATTCGGAGAAGATCTCCGATGCATTCCTCGAAATCCCCAAGACCCACACCGTCTGGGCGGGACTGCTGGCGAACATCCAGTTGCAGCTAGTGTCCTACTACGCGGCGAAGAATTTGGGCCGTCCGATAGACAAACCGCGAAATCTGGCGAAAAGCGTTACCGTCGAGTAATCGACGAAGGTAGTGTCATGGAACGCGGTCTATTTTTTGCGGATACGAACGGGCACGAGTCCGGAGTCGATACGCGTGAAACAGAGCAAGCAGTGCGAACGCCACGATAGTTACGTACGCAACCGAGAGGACGAACGTACTATCGACGATCCATGCACCAACCACCCCGCACACGCTGAGAATTGCGAGCCAAAGATACCGAACGCTCCAGTCGGTCGTAGACATCGTCCGGAGGTCACACGGGAAGAATATTATTATCAGGTGAGTAAACGCGTGGCTAGTCGCCACATAAACGGACGAATTCGACGGTGAAAAAGAACAATCAGTCAGATATGTGTAAATGCCTGAAAGTGGCAATATCGGCCGAGCCAAAACTTATTACTAGTATCGCTGAATAGTAACAAACGTCCCGTCGTCGCCGTGGCAGACGTCGGCAGGGACAGCTGTCATCCACTTTCATCCACATCCTTCTGCGCATCGAAGTTGAGAGCGACGGCTATGGGCGTCCGATGGTGGTCGTCGAAGGGGAGAGTACATTTCGTCTGTCTTCGCGGGAGGATTGGCAGGTGGATTTGGTAGGAGTGAGAGAGGTCATTTCGTGTGTCCGAGACAGACGAAGTGCGGAATTAAGTAGGAATTCGGCTGGGGGACACACGAAACGTACACTCCTTATTCGACTAATATTGGATGTCGGCTGTGTTCGCGTGATCAATTCCCATGAGGGTAAGTACATTTCGTCTGTCTCGTCGCAATCACACTTCTCAGTTCTCGGGCGCAAGAGCTTCACCCACACCACATGTCCTCTGCTTTTCGCCAAACTCATTCGTCACTCTTCGATACTCGATGTACACCGAAGTTCCGGAGTTAACTCGGACAGATACACCGTACTTCCGGAGTTCCGGTAAGGTTCCTCTATCGGCCCACAACTAGGAACTGCGGAAGTGCAATGTATCGAGCAGACCGTTACATCCACCCGTCGAAACCGTTATTCCGCGTACTCGGCCACGAAGGCGTCGGCCGTCTCGAACACCTCGTCGGCGGCGTCGGGATCGCGGGCTTCGGCGGCGATGCGAACCAGCGGTTCGGTGCCGCTGGCGCGGATGAGGAACCAGCCCTCGTCCAGTGATACGCGCACACCGTCGATGGTCGTAGCGTCGTCATAGCGCTCGGTGACGGCGGCCGAGAGGGATTCCATCAGACCGACCTTGTCCTCGACGTGGACGTTCTTCCGGCGGATGGGGTACTCGCCGACGTCGGCCGCGAGTTCCGACAGCGACCCGTTTTCGGCGACGAGTTCGGCGAGGCGGCAGGCCGCGAGGGGACCGTCGGGGCAGAGCGTCTGGTCGGCCCAAATCCACGCGCCGGACTGCTCGCCGCCGAAGACGACACCGGGTTCGGTGGCGCGCTCGGCGACGTACACGTCACCGACCTGCGTTCGAACCACGTCCGCGCCCTGTTCAGCGAGGACGTCTTCGACGATGAGGCTGGTATCGACCGGCGTGGCGATCGTTTCGCCCTCACTGGCGTGTTGGCGTGCGAACAGGGTGAGCAGCACGTCGCCCGAGATGAAGTCGCCGTTTTCGTCCACGGCCATCATGCGGTCGGCATCGCCGTCGTGTGCGATGCCGAGGTCCGCGCCGATTGCCGTAACGTGATCACAGAGCGACTGGCAGTTCTCCGCCGTCGGTTCGCTCGGACGTGCGGGGAAACGACCGTCGGGTTGAGCGTTCAACGTCTCCACGTCACAGCCGAGTTCGTAGAGGGCGTCGGCGGTGGCCGCACCAGCACCGTTCCCGACATCGATGACGACGGAGAGATCAGCGGGCGAGACGGCCTCGACGAGGGTTTCGACGTGTTTGTCGTGTGCCCCATTCCAGTGTGTTTCTTCGCCAGTTTCGTCCCAGCTTGCGAGGTCGAACGCCTCGTCCTCGATGATGGATTCGATTTCCGCGCGTTGGTCCGCATCGAACGCTTGACCGGACGGGTTCCAGAGTTTGATTCCGTTGTCCGTCGCTGGATTGTGCGATGCGGTGATGGAGACGCCCGCATCGGCGTCCTGCCACTCAACGCTTCGAGCGACAGTAGGCGTCGAGGCCAGACCGAGCATCACGACATCGGTACCACATTCGCGGAGACCGGCCGAAAGTGCATCCGCGAGGAATCGTCCGCTGTCGCGGGGGTCACGTCCGATAACGACGCGCTCGACGCCGGTCGAGGCGAGCGCTCGACCGACCGACAACGCGAGGTCTCCAGTGACTACTTCGCCGACAGGGCCGCGAATTCCGCTGGTTCCGAACATTAATTCGTACGACATCCGGGACGGCCAAAAGGGTTCCCTTCGGACGGGACTGTTCACCGGAAAGCAGGCATGAGTCGTCGGTTTTTACCAAATGAGAGAAAAGTTCACAACCGTCCGACTACATAGAATGTGAGAGTATATCACGCAAAGGAACGAATAGTAACCCTAAACGAGTGAGTGGGGATGTACACGGAAATACTCGTGGCGACCGACGGAAACGACAGGTCAGCCATCGCGTTGGAGCACGCTTTCGAGTTGGCGGCACAGTTCGACGCGACGCTCCACGTGGTGTACGTACTCAATACAGCGAACAGTCCGCTTGGACTCGACAACGTTCTCACCGACGTTCACAACCCACCGGGGGAATCGCTCATCGAGGAAATCGTCCAGGAGGGACGGGAGCAAGGTCTCGCCATCGAAGGCCACGTCCTCAAAGGGGTTCCCCACGAAACGATCGTCGAGTATGCCATCGAGAACGGGATTCGTCTCATCGTCATCGCAACTCACGGTCGAAGCGGGGTCGTGCGAGGGATGCTCGGCAGCGTCACCGAAAACGTTATCCGTCGCTCGGAGGTCCCCGTCCTCACGGTTCGAATCGGTAGCGCCGACGGCTGAGCGACCGAAGTAAACAAAATTTTGATGCTGTCGGGAGAATCCCGCAACATACCGGGGAAGACATCAGAGTTATATTTGAGCACGCTAAACAAAGAATTAGATGGATCAAAAACGGGGAGTTGGAATACCATGTCGCGAGTAACGAACGAGCGATCGGGATTCTCTGCTGACAACGGGGAGATGATGTGATGAAATACTCCTTTCGGGAAGTTCTCTCATACCTCGGACCGGGATTCATCATCAGTGTCGCGTACATGGACCCCGGTAACTGGGCCACGAACATTTCGGGCGGTGCGAAGTTCGGATCAGCGCTCCTCTGGGTCATCGTCCTCGCCAGTTTCATGGCGATGGGAATTCAGATAGTCGCGGCGAAACTCGGTATCGCAACAGGGAAGGGTGTCGCACAGCTTTGTCGGGAGCGATTGCCCCGGCCTGTCGTCCTCGTACTCTGGACTGCTGCAGAACTCGCGATGATCGCGACGGATATGGCGGAAATCATCGGCGCAGCCATCGGTTTCAGCCTCATCTTCTCACTTCCACTTTGGGCGGGCGCGATACTAGCGGGAATCAGTTCGTTCGCGCTTCTCGGGGTCAGAACCGCGCACAAACGCGGATTTCGATGGGTCGAACTACTCATCATGTCCCTGGTCGGCGTCATCTCGATCGCGTTCATCTTCGAGATGGCGCTCGCGCAACCAACTACAGGAGAGATCACGAGCGGGCTTGCACCGAGTATCCCAAATGCGAGCGCACTATACGTCGCTATCGGGATACTCGGTGCCACCGTGATGCCTCACAGCGTCTACCTCCACCCGTACATCGTCCAGGATCGTCGGAGCCGTCTCATCGAGGACGAAGGAGATACGGAAGAGGTTCACCGGCGTCACTTCGTCCTCGAAAGCGTCGATACCGTCATCGCGCTGTTCGGGGCCATGTTCGTCAATGCGGCGATGCTCATCGTTGCGGCGGCCGCGCTTCAGGGCACCGGCATCGAGACCCTCAACGAAGCGTACGTCACGCTCGATGGAGTGTTCGGTGGACAAGCCAGTTTGGCGTTCGGTATCGCCCTCATCGCCGCCGGACTCTCCTCGTCGCTCGTGGCGACGATGGCCGGACAGACGGTGATGGACGGCTTCCTCGACCTCAACATCAACGTCTGGATTCGACGGTCAGTCACGCTCATTCCAAGTTTGGCCGTCGTGATCGCCGGGTTCGACCCGACGTCGGTGCTCGTCACCTCGCAGGTCGCGCTGAGTTTCGAACTCCCGTTCGTCCTCATCCCACTCGTCTGGTTCACCCGGGAGGAGGGAATCATGGGTTCGTTCCGCAACTCGTCGCGAACGACGAGCATGCTCGGGATCGTCATCGCGCTCATCATCGTCCTCAACATCTGGTTGCTCTACTCGACGCTGTTCGGGTGACGTGTTCATCCGAAAAACCGGTAGAGTAGTTCGAAATCAATGCACCGATGGCCTCGTCGACGAACGCACCGACGAGAAAGGCGACGAGAATTATGGCGCCGATACGGAGCTTTCGGTCAGAAGCCACCGAATCTCAACGGAGTCCTGATTCATACGATCAGACGGACGACGATGAAGAGAGAGGTTCGGAGAGGGACGGAACCGGTTGCGGTCCATCGTCCGGAACGTGTGTCGGTTCCATCGGCTCTTCGATGCGGTATATCATCGCACCCTCGTTCTCGTAGACGAGTTTGTATCGATCCGAATCGACGAGGTGTTCACGCATCCACGGTTTCTGATATTCGTCGATGCCACGGACGGTGTAATGTCCTTTCGGGACGTACACGTAATCCGGGTTGACCTTGTTGGAAACCAACTTCTGGGTCAAGCAGGTTTTGCCCGGACAGCGAGATATCCGCTTGTACAAGCCGAGCTGATGCCGATACTTGGAGTGGCCTTTCCACTCGACCCCCCACGGTCCGATGAGAATCGTCCGGTCGGTCATGAGCGGGAACCACTCCGCGCTGTCGCCGAGGACGACGAAGTTAGCGCTCGGACTCGTGTTATCCTGAGCCCACTGCATCGCAGCCATGTCGTCGTCGTCCACGAACGACGGCTGTGTCGAACTGCCGAGATGGGAGTGTAAATCACCCGCCGCGAACGCGACACCGACGCTCGAAACCAGGATTGCGAGAACCATGATGACGGCGAGCGGTGCGGACCGGGAGTATCGCGTCCGCTTCGACCAGCGACGGACCAGCGGAACGATGACTTCGAACACGAGTACCGACGCCATCATCACACCGGCCGGGAACTGATACCGGAGCTTTCCGAGCATGTACGCGCCCGAAAGCATCCACAACGGGAGGAAAAACCGGCGCTTTGCGACGAGATATGCCGCACCGGCGAACGAGCCGATGAAGAAGATGGTCGGCATGCTCATGTCCAGCGGGTAGATGAACTGCTTGATCAGACGGTGCGTTCCACCACCCAAACCAGTGTGTGTCCCGGAGGCGGCGGTAAAGATACTGGGACCGTGAATGGCGATGATTTGAAGCCACCATGGGGAGGAGATTATCACCCCTCCCATGACGACGATTCCACCGTACACCAGTCCCCGGAGCGTTCGATTGAAACACGCGTACATCACGAGATACGTCGTCCCGAAAAAGACGGTGTAAACCGGATGGGTGAGTATGATCAGCCCGAAGAGGACAGCGGAGGCTAAGAGCCACTTTCTTTCTTCCGTTTTGAACAGTTTGATGCCCGTGTACGCGCCAGTCACAACGAAGAGGAATGCGGGGGCACGAACGATACCGCCCGCGGAGAGGTGCCACTGAAGGACGGGCGGTGACACTGCGAGGAGAAGCGTGGCGAACCCTGCTCGCGGCGTCGAGTCGAGTATCTCACGCGAGAGATAGTAGAACGGCACGAGATACAGGATCGTGACGAGGCCGGGAAGGAAACGACTCAGCGTGATGGGGTCGACGCCAGTCGTATCCATCAAAATTGCCGAAACGTAGTACATCAACGGTGGATAGGCGAACGGAACACCTTCCTGCGTATAAAGCGGGATTTGAGCCGGAAGGCCGTAACCGTGTGCACTTATCTCACGTGCGATTTTCATATAGAGGCCCGCACCGTACGCCGGGTACGGATGCGTCATGAGGTACGTGAGATACACCAGTACTCCCGTCCCCATCGCTGTCGCGAGCCATGCACGTTCGTCGCTGGCAAGCTCAACTAACTTCGATACGACATCCCATTTTTGTCGTTCATTGATTTCATGTGACATCAGATTTCACTCCAACTTCGATAGTCGTTTGATAGTTTCCCCGACCGGGGTTCGCCGACACCCTCCGACACGCACCATTCGCTTTGTGAGTGGGATGGGCACCGATTTGTGAACCAAGTGGGCGTGAGAGTTGTTGCTTGTATGCAAGAGCGGCCGACTATACTTTCTTTCTGGCCGCGATGCTTACAATTCCTGCTCGTATTCCGTCTACGTTCGAAACGCGGTTCGGACATCGCAGTATCAAACACGTGGGAGGAGAGCACGGGGGGACGGCGATACGGCATCAGGGAGGGCATCTTTTTCATAGCGTGTACGTGGAGACTTTTTATTATCGCGTGACTAAGCCGTTCAAGCACTGTTTGAACGGTGAATGAACGATATAGTACGATCCTACTGGAAGGTGAAAGTCGCAGAACGATAATATGGAGATCATATATGGAAAATACAGCACAGTATACTTAATTTTGTGGAATCGTTGATAGCATGGAAACTGCTCGCACGGCCCATTCGAGGTAAGGAAGCGATCGTGTCTCGGGTGATGTCGATCGTATCCATTCGATAGTCAACCGACCGTGTTCGGAAAATAGGACAGATACAATCGGATAGCAGACAAAATAATACAAATGTCGATTTATCATATATGGTGCATGGTATCATATAGCGCATTCACACACACACCACGTTTCCAGTGAAATAGGAAAAAGGTGGGTGGAGGGTGCAAATGAAATGGGGGTTTGATGGGATATCCATACCACAAAACGACAAGAAACGCTACTCACCCCCATATATCATGTGGTGAGAATATAGAATAGAGGAGATATAAATATGGTTTAAGTATAATATATAGGGAGAAAAGAGACACCGTGTTTCCAGTGAAAATAGATGATTATAAATTTTTGATCCAGACGGAGAGGAAACACCGAGAAGTCGAAAAGGAAGCGGATGAGAGGGAGTTGACAAACAGCAATAGTCACAAATGAAAGCAATAGTCACAAATGAATCATGAAAAGGAGGAAGTGCAGTCAGCAGACAGACGCGATCTACAAGCCGTATAAGCACAAATTTCACCGGAAGCGAGGTGTCCAACGGAAAGAAAAAAAGCAGTTCTTGGATTTCCGATCCGAGCAAACGGGAACAAAATCACGGAGTGACAGTCAAGGTTACAAGAGAACGAAGGGGACGGTAAAAAGAAGCGAGAATGACGGGAGAATCGAGAGAACGAGGGAATTCACTGGAAACGTGGTGTGGGAAACAGATCGATTTCACTGGAAATCAGGTGTGAGAACACCCACGTAAAGCGGCTGAAATACAACACGTTTTCTTTTCATTTTCGGTCTTCTTCTCGCCATCAGCAGCTTCGGTCGCGTTCTCAAGACACCACGTTTCCAGTGAAACCCCCTATGAACTCGAGAAAACAGCTCAACCCCATTTCAATTCTAACTATTCGTGACATATGTCACGAATTTATCTTGGTTAACGACTAGCTTAATGAACTTTAATACACCTTAGGTATATATTTTTTTCTAT
This sequence comes from Haladaptatus sp., assembly GCF_049589095.1. Lineage (NCBI taxonomy): Archaea > Methanobacteriati > Methanobacteriota > Halobacteria > Halobacteriales > Haladaptataceae > Haladaptatus > Haladaptatus sp. The sequence continues at coordinate 35,024 of NZ_JBAWAC010000610.1, forward strand.
TACCGTCTCTTAGATGACACGCCACTTATATTATTTGAGGCAATTTTTACCTGATGTTCTCTTCCCTCCCCCACCTTTTCAGCCTATTTCACTGGAAACGTGGTGTGTGTCTCACTCAATCTCATCCAAAACGACGGACACCAAAACAACTGACCACCGATAGCGACCGACCAAAGTCTAGTGCAGAGCACGATTGCGGCTCAACCGAGACCAGCAGAACTCAACCGAACAACCCGATTTCTCATGTATCTCTCATACCTCTGTTTCCGCCTCAACGGACCTTGCTCTGTGACGGAGATCTACATTCTTGTGACCGGCTCCTACCTCTCTTCGGCCCGGAACAGTAAAGGGATTTCACTGGAAACGTGGTGTCCATGAGCGATGCCGACTCGGACGAACTCTTCTCCCGGGAGGACCTCATCTTCGCCAAAAAGGAACTCCTCGAAATCAACCATCTCCCGACTCACGGGAGGATCGTGGGCCGAGACGATGAAATTTCTGCTCTAGCGAACGCTCTGAATCCTGCTTTGTTCAACCAATCACCGAGCAACGTCTTACTGTACGGAAAAACTGGAACTGGTAAATCACTCTGTGCCAAACACGTCTCCCGGCGTCTCGTCGAAGAGGCTGACGAGGAGGGTGTCACCGTCGGTGTTGCTTACGTGGACTGTGCACAGGACAGCACCGAAACACAAGCCGTCCAGACGATTGCGAGCACAACGAACACCGAGGAGACGGATATCTCGATTCCGGACAAAGGAATTTCCACTTCGACATACTACAAGCGCCTGTGGCGGATTCTCGACGCTCTGTACGACGTCGTCGTCATCATTCTCGACGAGATCGACAAGTTGGAAAACGACGATATTCTGATGCAGCTTTCGCGTGCGGGTGAAGCAGGGAAACTACAGCACTGTAAACTCGGCGTCATCGGCATCAGCAACAAGATCAAGTACAAAGATCGGATGGACGAGCGGGTGAAATCGAGCCTCTGTGAGCGTGAATTCGTCTTCCCACCATACGATGCCAACCAGCTTCGAGCCATTATGGAGGCTCGTAGTGACGCGTTCAAACAGGGCGTTTTGGAGCCGGGAACGATTCCGCTCGCCGCCGCTCAGGCCGCACAGGAACACGGGGACGCTCGCAAAGCGATCGATATCCTTCGATACGCAGGCGAACTCGCGCAAGCGGAGAATGCCGAACGGGTCCGGGAAGAATACGTGAAGAAGGCCCGCGAACGCGCGGAAAACGACCGATTTCGTGAACTGATCCGTGGTGCGACACCACACTCGAAATACGCGCTCCAGGCCCTTGCAATCCTCTCGCTGGACAATCCTGACGTGGATGCGTTCCGAACCAGCCGGGTATACGAAGTGTACGAACAGGTCTGTCGCCAGGTGGATAGCGATCCGCTTTCAACCCGACGCGTGCGAGACTTGCTCCGCGAGCAAGCGTTCCTCGATGTTATCGAACAAGCCCGTCAGAGTGGTGGTAGTGCTGAAGGGAGTTATACCGAACATCGATTGCTGGAAGATCCGCAAGTCGTCAAAAAAGTGCTCGTCACCGAGTAGTAACCGATCTCGACGGACGAAAGCAGTTGCTGGGGGACGAATGTTACCGAGGTACGTTTATTCTCCCCCACAGCGCTCGACATCGTTTATCACAGAAGGCATGGATTCGGAACCCGCTTCCATCATCATTGGCGAGAACTGGATGCCATTCGTTCGTCTCAACTATCGAACCGCAGTACGAACAGATATCCGTCTCTGTCTTCGTTTCGGTCTCTCTCGATATCCCTGTCTCCCTCGATACGAGACCCCCTCTTCTATCGTTTCTACTCATCGCTCTGTTCTCGATTAACACACACTTCCGTCATATTATATATTTTTCTATCCATTACTCGTCATAGAGCCTGATATCGATTATTCCAAAATATATAAAACACGATAAGGGCGAGTACTCCCCCTGCGAGGAGAGCCGCCCAAAGCGTATGCGTGAGTCCTCGGTGTGATAACTGTGCGATATGGAGGTCGATATCGGGTGCGATACCCATGGCCAGTGCTGTTACAGTTACTATTTTCGCCGCCCGTATTTTGTCGTGCGTAACTAATCCGAAAATGATGAATCCAAAGACGAACAGTACTATCCCGAAGTGACCGAGCGGGTTCATGTGGTCACCGGACGCTTGACATCCCCTGACATGCTCAAACGATCCTATGTACTGTCCCTCCCAAAACGTGCGGCTTCAACCGTGTAGACTTTAAGTTCCTCCTCGCTGGATTCTGTGTTGTTCCTTCACTGTCGTCAGCAATCCTTATTCTCGACGGCTAACGTACTACCGATTAGTTGTTCCGTGTCCCTGCGAAGTCGCTGTGATATCGCGGATGTCGATATATCGAGCTCGTGTGCGAGTTCGTTCTGCGAGATTCGACGTGGGATCTCGTAGTACCCGCACTCGAACGCCATCCGGAGCAGTTGTTTTTGCTTTTCAGTCAGCCCCACGACATCGGATTCCTCGTGGTCCGTCGCGTTACCAAGTTGGTTGACACGGAACGTCACGTCGTTTTCCAGGCAGTACTCCCGGAACGAGACGAGTGCTTGGCGGGTTGGTATCTGCATCCTGACGATCCAACCGCCGTCCCCACTTTCCACGTCGAGGATACGCGCGTCGAGTTCCGGACAGCGTGGCGCGATGAGCTCGACGGTGGAAATCGGTTCCAGCCGATAGACTCGGCGTCCTTCGTACGTCTCGACGAGCACCGGCTCGGCAACCGTGTGGTCTTGTTGCAGTTCACGCTCGAACGTGTCGAACTCCTCGCCACGGACGGAGATAAAGAGATGTTTCGGCGTTGTCCCGGTCAAGTGTTCGGTTTCGATGGTGACATCGGTAACGGCTTTGATAGTAGGAGAGAGGAGAAGATCAGGACCGGAGAGGGACACTTCGGCGACGATATCGTACAGTTGTCGTTCGATACCCGTCTCGTCGTTATTCGATACCGTCGGTGCCAATTTTGTCAAACTGCCAGAATGTGGCTGGTTAGTGGCATTGTTGGATTCTCCACTCATCTCTGTAGTATATAATTAACGGCCGACTGATGGATGTTATAGCTATATTCGTAGCCCGTTCTCCCCCGGGCTTCAATATATATAAATCGTATCCCTGTTTCACTCGTCTTCGAACAGTATTGTTAGCAAGTTGCGCTCTGATGCCCGAAGATGGCGATTGAACGTCGGCTGTGAGACTCCAAGCGATTCGGCGATCTCTTGCCCAGTGCTTTCCCGTGGCCACTCGAAAAAGCCGCTCCAGTACGCCGTTTCCAACGCTTCCGATTGCCGATCGGTGAGGCGCTGGCGCAACTGTGCTCGAAAGTCCTGTTCGGTCTGTACCGGCCGGTCTCGCTTTCGACGGGCGATGAGTTCCGTGTCGCTGTAGCGATTTTGGAACGTTTCGACAAACAGACGAACGTCCGCCGTTTGTGGCAATTCGACGGTCAGTCTCGCTTCCCTTCCTTCCGCTGTCGCGGATTTTGGAATCGCTCCGTGGTCGAGCAGCAACGAGATTACGTTCGTCCCCGTCACTGTGCATTCGAACAAATCCTTTTTGTCATCCCCGGAGACGTGTCGGATCTCGTTGACGATGAGCGACTGGTCGGAAAACGAGACGACGGATTCCGGCATCGCTCCTTCCGTAGTGAAGAACAGTCGAAGCGTATCGTCCGTTTCGTGGATAACGCTCTCGAATTCGAACCGACAGTCGGCCATCTGGATGAACTTGATGAGCGTAAATTGCGGGTCACACACCCGGAACTCCAGCTCTACTGCGCTGTCACTCACCAGTGCTTTCTTGCTTTCGACGGCGTTGATGGCGTAGGCGATCGTTTTTCCGATGTCTTCGAGCAGGGCTTTTTCTTCCGAATCGAACATATCCGGTCCGCCAGCATACACGGTGAGAACGCCATAGATACTCCCACCGTAGACGAGGGGAACGCTGATTGCCGCTCGATATTCTCTTTTGAGTGCTTCTTGTCGCCACGTTTCGTACGGCGGGTCACCGAGGAGATCATCGTCGATTGCTGGTTCCCTTTCCCGAGCCGCCGTCCATGCGGTCGTCTGTGCTGTCTCGGCCCCTGCCTCCGAGAGCTCGTCGAGAAACTCCTGTTCGTTACCGACCCACGTCCGCGCCGAGAGTTTGTCGGTCGTCGAGTCGTACTCCCCGATCCATGCAAACCGATAGGGGTCCGCGTTCGTTAACCGCTTGCAGACAGCGTGCTCGATGCCACTTCGCGTATCCATGTCGATGAGCGTTGTCAGTACGTCTCGAACGACCGATTCTCGGCGTTGTGTGCAGTTAAGTATCGCTTCAGTATCCGACAGGGCTGCTTCTTGCGTCGAAAGTTCCCACTCACGATCGAGACGGGTAAGTGCCGTCTCGGCGTTCGAAACGAGTACCTCTGTGAGGTTCGATTTGCTCTCGTCGTACTCGTTCTGCGAATCCTCGGTGACGATCAGTACACCGTGTTTTCCGAGCGGAAGGGCGAAACGTCGCCCGTAGTCATTTCGACTCTCGCTGCACGTTTCCCCTTCGAGAAATGCTTTCCACCCGAGTCCGGCGTCGATATCGAACAGTTGGTCGTCCGGTTCGGAAACGCCCTCCCATGCGACCGGTCGAAGTGCACCCTCTTCGCTGTCGTATCGTGCCACGATTGCGGACGAGTAGCCGAGTTCCGATTCCGCAACGTTGGCCGTCGTTTCGGCGATCGCGTCCTCCTCTTCGGCGTCTATCAGACGTTTCTGTGCGTCTTGTACTGCTGAAAGTCGTCTATCGTGGTGAATCCGTTTCGCAGTACGGTTCATTCTACTCGCCAATGCACGGCCACCACCCGCTGCTGGTATCCATTCCGCGAGGTCGTCATCGAGGACGTTCTCGACGGCTCGGTCATCCGCATCGCAAAATAGAAAACGTCTGACAGATGGGTGTGACTGTCGAACGTCCCGCAAGAACGAAACGACTCCCATTCCGCCGATCGCTGTCGTACAAACGACACAGTCGGCTATTTCGAGTATCTCGTGGATATCTTCGACGCTTGCCGTCGTTTCGACGGTGACACCCGATCGCTCTCGAAGCACCGTTGTCACTCCCTCGTCGTCGGGCGGGGAAACGAAGAGGACGCGAACTGCTTCAATCATTGTTTTCTTCCGTGAAGGGATACCTTGTACGACCGCTGACAACACCTTACTCTTCCGATTTCGTTCAGTTGTACGTTCTCCTACGGATAAAATATACGGTTGTAATATCTTAAACCCAGATATCTCTTTCAGATGGTTTCACGTCGTTTCGAATCCTCTAATGCTCGCATATACCGCTGGCTTTCCTGCTCTGCATATTGATTGCTCAAACAATTATCATATTACTGTCTGTTTCAATTGCTGCCTGTAGTTGTGTGATAACAAATCATGTTCGGATGCGACGATAACGGAAGCCATGTCCTCCCCACCCGTTCGAACCGGAACGCCTGCCCGATAGAAGTGCCATCGATCGGTGCTGGTAGTGATGCCGATTCTCGGACTCGCGACCGCGCGTCCTCGTGATCGTCTTCGTCATCCTTGCCGTTTTCCCGATAGTGCTGAACTGATCCCCGCTTGACCCGCTCTTTGACTGTGAAACCTCTCCCTTTCTATCGGTTGACCATTCCACACAGCCACCGGTGGTATTCCACTTCTCATTACCAATATAATCGGAATTGCTATCTGTCTCCCGAAAATCGCATGACTGCGGCCGATTCCCGAGAAGATATATTGTATAACGCTATACAAAATTAGCGAAAGGTTATTTACAGTTCTATAGAATCTGGTTTCTATTCCTGAAATATTCACGCCAGTAACGTGAATTAATTGACAGTAATCTCGACGATCGGCTTCATTTCTCCGATTTCGTCGTTCTGTCTTTGCTTCGACTTGGTCTCCTCCCTAATTGGTGGATCTTTAACTGTTCCCTCTCTGGAGAGCGTCGCTATCGAGCGCTACCGCTGATCGTTATCGTGATCTTCCGATACTGCTGTGTAGGATTAGTCGGCGTGAGGGGCGACCGTCTCGGCCGTCTCGCTCATCAGTTCCGTCGTAAGATCGTCGGCTAGCGTGAGCACTGCTTCTCGGTGGTCGTTTTTCGAGTGATGAATAGAAGTAGGTCGTGTATTTTGTCCGTCGTATTCCGGGAAGTCAAATGCAGAGTCGGATTTGATCTCGAATCGTGTTCGTACTTCCGAAAGCAGTCCATGCAGATGAATGAGCTCTTGTTTTTTCATCCCGACGAAAACTAACGACCGAACCCCTAGAGTATTTCCTTGAGACAACCTCTCATACGATGACGCTCAAAACCCGCTGGGGGCGTTCTACCGCTCTTATTCATTTCTCACACTTTAGTCGGGTACACAAACTCTCGCTCACGATGTGCGGTTCACTTCGTGAAATCACTGTGAGAAACTGACCCTTTACGGAGAATCGTATCGTTCGTTGGTACTTTCCCATCCGATGGCATGCTTCCTTCGGCGGGTCCACCCGGTTTTTCGACGATGATTCGTCCGATCATCCCGAGCGTCTTATGCGGGATACAGTAGTAGTCGTGTGTTCCCACTGCCTCGAACGTGTGCTCGTACGATTCTCCCTTTTGCAGGACTTTGCTTCCCCACGCAGCTGCGTCCTTCGGAATCCGATTGGTTTCGGCGTAGATGTTTCCTTTGTGGTAGGCCGTTGCGGAGTGGTTACCGCTTTTCGTGATGAACGTCACGCTGTCTCCCGGCTCGAGATACAACCCGACTGGGTCGAAGTAATTACCATCCCCGTTGGTTTTCATCTCTACTGTCGCGTTACCCCCCTTCGGACCGGATGTCGGTGTTTTCACCTCGTCGTCCACACTGAACGCGGAACAGCCAGCAAACCCCGTGGCACCGACCGTTGCGACGAACTGCCGCCGTTTCATGTTACTATCATTTGTCGATCGAAATATGTTGTTTCCGATACCCTCATTCGACACTACTCGTCGGTTCTGTTGGCTGACGATCGAACTCGTTCTCCCGTTACTTTGCCACTCTTTTGCCACTCTCTTTATGCACATGCCTCTCGAACTAGTTCAGGATGTTCGGTCGAACACGACGGTTTTGGACTGGGGTGGCTTTACTGGTAATTGGTGCTGCTCTACTCTTCGAAAGCTACATACCTGGATTCGACGGGCCAATTGTGCTGCTCGCAATCGGTGTGGTCGTACTCGCCGCCGGAACGCTCATGATCGCTGTCGAACGGGGACAGCGTCCCGTCTAAAGCCGTCGTACAGCTACTCCGGAGTTCCTCGCCCGCCCCTCCGTTAGTACCAATCGTGCCAAACCTGTTTTGCTAGACGAATCATCAAAACCGGTTTTGATGGTTTTTCTCTCTTTGCTAGTTTTGCTCACGGGCGTTGTTCGTACTCTCCCCTCCCTCTAATTCGGAATATTCGGCTTTTGGAACCCGTAACCCGTCTTCCGAGCTTCCTTTGTGAATGTCTGACGCAGTTTTATGTGGTTTGGACGGTTTTTCGATTTTGTATGTCCGATACAGCCAAAATAGCCGTCTCGAATCAGAAAGGTGGGGTGGGAAAGACGACGGTGGCTATCAACGTCGCTGGGGCGTTGAGTCATCGGGGGAATGATGTACTGTTTGTGGACCTTGACCCACAGGGGAACGCGACCGAAGGACTGGGGTTGGAATCGGAGTACGAGGCACAACCACCGACCCTGTTCGACGCGTTGACCGATCACGAGGTGCGCGGGGATGTCGATTCGCTCATCGTCGCCCGCGAGGAGATGGATGTGCTTCCGAGCAATATCGATATGACCAGCGTCGAACCCGAACTGACGATGGCAATGCGCGGCCGAGAGCGGCTCGTACAGGTGCTTGACGCGCTCGATACCGACTACGATGTCATTATCATCGATTGCCCACCGTATCTCGGAAACCTCACTGACAACGCCTTGCTCGCCGCTGAAAACGTGCTCATCCCCGCGCTCGCCGAATCAACGAGTAAACGCGCGCTGGAAATCCTGTTCGACCAGATGGAAGTACTGGAAGCGGAGTACGATACACAGGTTCGCGATCTCGGCGTTGTCGCTAATCGCGTCGAGGCGACCAACGAGGCGGATTCGATGCTCAAGTGGTTCGATGAGGTGTTTACCGATATTCCCGTTTGGGAGGTTCGAAAACGGGTAACCCTCCAACGTGCGTTCTCGGCTGGTTGTTCGATCTTCGAGTTCGAGGAGGAGTGTGACATGGCCGCCGTTTTCCTCTCTATCGCCGAGGACCTCGAACGTCAACTCGGATTGGTGGAGGTAACCGCATGAGTGACGAGAGCCGTGCCGACCGTCTTCGGCGTCGTCGCCGTGCACAGCGCGAGCAACAGGGTGACTCCGAAGAACCGTCCACACAGTCCGAACAATCAAAGCCATCAGAACAATCCGAACCATCAAAACCATCTGAACCATCAAAACCGGACAAAGCGTCCGAAAGCGACGAATCAGTCGAATCCCCCCGAACGCGGAACGTGGACGATACCACTGGTTCTTCCGCTGTGAGCGACTCCGAGAGCGTGAAAGCGACTCGCGTCGGCACCTACATGTATCTCCCCGAGAACCAACGTTCCACGCTCGACTTCCGCTACAAGGAGCTCAATCTCGCGTACGAACGAGCCGTCGGCGACGAACTAGAGAAGAACCGCCATTTCTATCCGCTGGTCGTACAGGCCGGACTCGAAGCACTCGACGGAGTGGATGGAGAAGAGATTAGAGAACGTCTCATACAGTTCGAGTGAACGCTTACGCGTCGGCACTACTCTAAAAAGATCGGGGACCGTCGGGGGTTATTGGGCCGCTTCGAGGAGCGATTTGACCTTTTCCGCGCGCTCGTCGTTCGTGATGAACTTCTTGAAGCGCCATTCGAACGAGTCGAGGAGAACCTCGATACCCTCGTCCGTAATCGCATACTCGTTCGTCCGTTTGTCGAGTTCGCTCTTCTCGACCAGCCCACGTTCGATAAGCGTATCGAGGTTGGGGTACAGACGGCCGTGGTTCACTTCCTCATCGTAGAAGTCCTCGAGCTCGCGCTTGATAGCGAGACCGTATCGGGATTCTTCTGCGAGGACTATCAGGACGTTTTGCTGAAACGCGGTGAGGTCGCGTGCGGTCGCCACGTTACTAACCGTTTCTGCCTCTGACATGGTAGTATGGTGTGATATTCTTTGACAGAGGTTATAAACCTTCCTACTTCAGACAATATTTATGCCCCCCTATTACAAATATTATTTAACAGTATCCGATTGATCGAAGATTATTGAGTAATGTCTATAGATATTTGGCACAATACTCAAATACTGCTCTTTCTCCGATTCTTACACCCGTAATTTTTGTGCAGCGGACAAATATCTATCGGACGTCGTATCGACGAATGTTTGGACACCTGTTACTATCCTCTGTCGTCATTCGACGATCTCTACCTGCTTTCGATCGCTTGTAGATGGCGTCGGCTGTTGTAATTCCGATCCCAACTCTTCGAGCGTGGATCCGGCCTCATTGATCGACTTGTCGGGCAAATCAAGTCGTATCTGTAGATTACAGTCGCGGCAACAGGCGTCTCCGACGATCCCCTGTTCGTCGTCCTGCCAAATGTCGACCCGAAAGTGCCGGTTATCACAGTCCTCCGACGGACATTCTATCTCCCCGGAATTTAACATCGACTCGAGGTTCTCCTCGACGAGTTCAATAATATCAATCATATTCCCAACAAAGACTCCAAAATATTTAATGATACTGATCAATATCTATTTTGATAATTGGTCCTGACACTCCTTCACCATCTCCCCATCACTGGTATTGATGCTTCTATTGTCGTTTAATTGGTGGATAATAATGTGCTCTATCGACGTCGTGTTTAGTACGCCCTCATGTGGGCGTCTTGTGTGCGTTACGGTAAACGACTCGCTCGGCGTTGCCGGAGGCGATGGTAGTGGGTTGGCACCCCGCTCCGTGTCACCATCCTCCTACGAAAGTTCTCCTTCCGGGCGAACGTTTCCTTCCACTTGACGTAACTTCGATAGTGTACCCTCCGCGTTTTACGATCCATTCCGACGAAACGTGACGGAGAAGTTCCGTCCCGATTCGCATAGAAAATCCAACAATATGTGTTCTCCCCCAGCAGCCACGCCCAAGGGAGATGTTAAATGCCAGACGTTCACACGACTTCTGACATCTCATACTCATCGGGAATCAGGGTGCCCGATGTAGCCGACCTGTCTCGCAACTAGTCGGAGACTTCCACGGGCAGTAAAAATTGGGCTGGATGTCTGAAGCGCTTAAACGCTTAGTGGATACCGAGCGCTTCGATCTGTTCTTGGTATCGATTTCGGATCGTCACTTCCGTCACTTGCGCGACGTCGGCGACTTCGCGCTGCGTCTTCTTCTCGTTACAGAGAAGCGAGGCAGCGTAAATCGCGGCAGCAGCGTAGCCTGTCGGGGATTTCCCCGAGAGGAGCCCCTGCTCTGCGGTCGTATCGATTATTTCGTTCGCTTTCGACTGTACTTCTTCACTGACACCGAGATCGGAACAGAAACGGGGGACGTATTGCTTTGGGTCGACCGGCTTCATCTCGAGACCGAGTTCCTGCGAGATGTACCGATATGTTCGGCCGATTTCTTTCTGATCCACCCGCGACACCTCTGCAACCTCTTCGAGGCTTCGTGGGATACCCTCCTGCCGACATGCGGCATACAGCGTGCTCGTTGCGACGCCTTCGATGGAGCGTCCGCGAATCAGGTCTTCGGCCAATGCACGCCGGTAGATAACCGACGCGACCTCGCGTACCGACCGTGGAACACCCAGCGCGGATGCCATTCGGTCGATTTCGGACAGCGCGAACTGCAAGTTGCGCTCGCCCGCGTCTTTCGTTCGAATGCGTTCTTGCCACTTTCGCAGTCGGTGCATCTGACTGCGCTTTTCGGACGACAGCGACCGACCATACGCGTCCTGGTTCTTCCAGTCGATGGTCGTCGTCAGCCCTTTGTCGTGCATCGTCTGCGTGGTCGGTGCACCGACGCGCGACTTGCTCTGTCGCTCGCTGTGATTGAACGCGCGCCACTCTGGCCCGCGGTCGACGTGGTCTTCTTCGACGACCAATCCACAGTCATCACAGACGAGTTCGGACTGGTCCGCACTATTGACGAGGTTTTTCGACCCGCACTCGGGACATCCTTTGACCCCCTCCTCCTCGGTTTCGGTTTGCTCCGCGCGGCGCTCCCGTTGGCGAGTGGACCGTTTCATCAATGTTCTATACTCAATGCGAACATTTAAATCCCCGGATGGCACCTCATAGATGACTTTCGGTTCCTTCTGACATCTCTGTCCCGGAAACACGAAGACAGCGACGTATTCTGGACAATGCGTATATTATCTATAGTGTATAAAACGAGAATAGGGTTAACAGCTAGGTTTTGCTAATCGAGAGATCTCGACCATCGTATCGTTGCTGTCGGGGTTCGAGTCGCGGAACGTCCACGAACAGTCGAACGCCATTCCTGCTTCCTGTCCCTTCATGAGCAACTCGTTGAGAGCTACCTCGAAGTCGGCGGTGGTCGTATTCTTGGAGACGCTCGGTTGGTTTGGAGTTGGATCGGCTAGTTCAGGGCGCGGGGCGAGGCTCGTTATTTCCACCATCACATCGTCATATTCGAGCTTGTCATGACGGAACGTCCACGAGCGGTCGAGTTGGACGCCGTTTTCACGTGCTGTGGAAACGAGGACTTCGAGAGTTCGTTCGAACTCCTCGGGAGATGCTGCCCAGGCGGGTATGTGGTTTGCCTGGCTCATTTCATTCAGTGCTACGTACATCCCCCATATAAACTCGGAATGCCGTTCCGTGCAGTTCCGATCCTTTTCACCGTTTGAAACAGTTTGAAACGGTATGGGAGGGCATCGTCGGTTTATTATCTCGCCAGATGATGGTTATCCTAGTCATGAGCACGACGGAGCGACCTTCGATTAGTATCGATGACCGGGCTTCAGATGGGGAATCGGTAATCGAGGGGGAAATCTCGACGGACGACGTGTTCCACATCCTTCAGAGTCGACGGCGTCGTGCCGCGATTCGATATCTCCGCGAGACGGAAGGTCCGGTCGAGATGCGTGACCTTGCGGAGCAGGTCGCGGCGTGGGAGAACGAGACGACGGTCCAAGCGCTCACCTCGGACGAGTGTCAACGTACCTACATTCCTCTCTACCCATCCCACCTTCCCAAACTCGACGAAGAAGGCGTCATCGAGTACAACAAAGATCGCGGTATAGTCAGAAAGGCCCCGCTAGCAGCCGAGTTAGAACGGTATTTGCCCGTCGAGGAGTCATCGGACATCGAGACCGACGGTGACGAACACCGATGGGATACGTATTACCTCTGTGTCTCCTCGCTCGGATCGTTCTTACTACTCGGCGCGACGTTTCACTTTCCCCTTTTTACTCTCGTCCCCAGCATCGCAGTGGTCGCATGTGTGCTAGCTGTATTTTGGCTCGTGTCTGTTAGCCACTCCTTCTCCGTGTGATTTCCATGCAGCGTGACGATAGCCGGGAGCAACGCGAACTGTCATCGTTTTCATCCCCTCTCAGCGTAATTCGTCTAAGCAGTTCTCACAGATGTCTACGCTCGCTCGGAGATACGCTTCTTGCTCTTGTAATTCCATTTCGATGTGCGTTACTGGGACGTAATCTTTGCAGTATGCACATCGTTCGATAGCGTCGACTCGGTTCGATACGTCGTGATTTCTCGGCATTATCTCCGCTCCCGTTGCAGTCCGATGGCCATCAGGTGGGGATATGAAAAGAACCCTCCAAAAGGTATGCGTTAGTAGTTCCGTACTTTAAGTACAAACGGACTACAACGGACGGAAAAAGGCGGTGCCGTCAGTCTGCGAGTTCTGCTGCTTCTTTCTCGCCAACGTACTGTGCTTCCCACTCCCGTCGTGCTTCGATCTCCCGCTGACCACGTCGAGTAAGGGTGTAGTAGTTCGTTCGGCGGTCGACTTGTCCTTTCTCGACTAGTCCTTTGTCCACGAGGGTGTCGAGGTTGGGGTACAGACGCCCGTGGTGAATGTCCTTCTCGTAGTAGTCTTCGAGTTCTTCTTTGATGGCGAGGCCGTGTGGTTCGGTCAACCCGTTGATGACGTACAACAGGTCTCGCTGGAAGCCAGTCAGGTCGTACATGTTCGACTCGATGTTATGTCTATGGGGTATTAGTTAAGTGCATGATAATGCTCGTCTTGCGCGGTGAAAATGGGCGTCTCCCTGTGTTTTTGAATTTGACAGTTCCTCAATCTTGACAAACATTCATCACTGTTGTCCGGTTTCTAAACGGTTATTCCCGAAAAATCTGTCCAAAAATGGCCCAAGATAATATATGTGCTGAGTCATCATGTGGCTATGATATGAAGAAGCAAGAGTTGATTCACATTCACGGACTGCTCGCGGAGGTACGGGCCCAGTACGAGGAACGAAACGATCGAACCCTTGATTTTTCTGAGTACGAACGGATCGGTGTCAACCCGACATCGATACATCATTCAAAAACTGACCACCAAGAAGCCATCTTTGCGCTCATCGGTGGCATTACTGACAATATGATCACGAAAGAAGAGCAACTGACGTCACACGCTAACTGATAGCTTCTGTACCTCCGAAGTATCGTCGAATAGGTCTCCGTTATCGTCCGCGCGCCCGTTCTGACATCGCTTGTGCGAGCGTTACGAGTGAGAACATCGCAACGATACTCCCACCGATCGCTACGCCAGGTAATGCTGCGAGTATTGGGGCGCCGAGAACCGTCCCCACAAGGAGAATGGTACTGAGCACCGAGACACCCAGATAGTACGACTCCCACGACGGTTGTTGGATCGATTCTTCGTCGTCTTCCGTTTGCGTTTCGACGGTAAGGTACCGGTCGAGTTGATCCGCCAGCTCCGTTCGCTCGATCGTTCCCCTACTTTGATTGTATTCGATGACGCCTTCTTCGTCGAGTTTGGGAAGGTGGGACTGGTAAAGGGGGATGTACACACGCTGACGCTCGTCCGAGGTGAGCGCCTGGACCGTCGTCTCGTTCTCCCACGCCGCGACCTGCTCCGCAAGGTCACGCATCTCGACGACTCCGTCATTGTCTTTGAGATAACGGAGCACGTGACGCCGTCGAGGGGTCTGGAGGAGATGGAAGATTTTATCCTTCGAAAGCTCCGGTTTAGGACTCACATCTGATGCGATACACGTGCTTCCGTTGTCCGCCTGAACTTCAGTAGCGCTCATGACGGATGAATTATCGCTAGAATGGGTAATAAACCAATAATGTTCTCCCGATTTGTTGCGAACGGTTGTGATAGATTGTTAGTTCAGTTAACGACCCTATAATATGTAAGATATCCATATCTGTTGTTTCTATTATTTGTAGGGGGAACCAACATATATTTCGATAGTTATTATAGCTATTATAGGATTAAAAACGGTGCTTGAGGCTCTATGAAGGCATTTACCGCCGGGTTCTGTGTTTTCCACCCACCTGTATGGGGATTATTGTCGGAATATATTTTTGAATTATCGGTCGTATTATCTTTGAATTGGTCTCTATCGTCGTCCGAAATGTCTGTTGAAACAATTGTGAACGGTATCCCTCGACTCTTTTTTTACACCCATTTTCCCGTCAAATCACTCTCGGCGAACGGTTTCGGTTAACCTCTCTATAGTAATCAGGCGATAAGACGTAGAAAGATACGCCCAGCACGGAGGCGGGGTGTGACAATATCCGGCCGCGAGGGTCGTTAGCGCTCATGACTCCTATCTCCCTCGTGTTCAGTTTCATACCTTCTTAGAAATAATTCAAGAAATAATTCAATAACGAAAGGATGCCTTTCGATACGATTTCGAATATCTTCCTTTCGCGTTCATTTTGTTCCCTAAAGTTTAAACCCAGGTAACGTAATACCACAACCGGATTTGATTCCTCGACAATGGCACATGGCGCATCCAATTCCGACAAGATACCCAATGAGCTAAACGATTCGTCGGAGGCCAGTATGCAGGATGATTCTTCGTCTACTTCCGCTCCGCAAACCCTCCTCGCCGAGATTTTCATTTCTCATGAACGTCTCGTTCTCGTTCCGACACTCGAATCGATCTCCGAACTGTCGGTTCAGATCGAGGGAACACCGGTATCCGACGGTTCGTTTCACTTCGTGTCCGTCTTTGGGAACGATTTTTCGTCGTTCGAACGCTCCCTCGAGATTGACACGACCGTAAGCGAAGCAACCCTCTTTTCGACGTCTGCTGACCGACGAACGTACCGAATTCGACCATCACCGGATACGATCCCGCTCCTTCCGACGGCCAACAACCTGGGAATTCGGACGCTCGATATCCAGAGCGGAAACGGAGGGTGGGTCGTTCGAATCCAACTCCTGTCGCGCGAGTCCCTCATCGATCTTCGAAAAGCGTGTCTGGAAATCGGCACTACGTTCCACGTCCGTCAACTGTACGATTCGGATTCGAATACGGATACCGACAGTACACGGTTGACCGAACGTCAGCGAGACACCGTTCTCACTGCCTATCGATCGGGCTATTACAACGTTCCTCGGGGAATCTCACAAGGCGAACTCGCGGCAGAACTCGATGTCTCGACGTCGGCGATTTCACAACAGCTACGACGAGCAACCAGGCAACTCATCGCCAGTACGTTCGTCGTTGATGAGGATTAAGCTTCGAACGGGGATTTCGATGCTTCCGGTTCGGAACCATTGAGGAAGACGAGATTCCCCCGTCCGATTTGGACTCGTGTTATCTCGTCGTTTTCCTCCATCTTCGAAAGCTTCCTGCTAACGGTCGACTTGGACCACGACGTTTCGGTCGTGATATCCGCCTGCTTCATTCGACCGCCGTACTGAATGAGAAGGGAACGGATCCGTTCTTCGTCGGTCAGCATCTCCTCGTCCGCTAAACTCCCGATCGGTGGTTGGACCGTCTCCGCACTCTCCTCTTCGCTTTCGGTCGGTTCCTCGACGCTGGTTTCGGTGGCGGGTTCTTCCTCTTCCAGTTCCGGATTCTTTCGGTCAAATAGGCCGGAAAGGATCGTTCGAATGGACGACAGTGGGCCAGTCGATGGTTGTTCCGGTTGCTCGGTGTCGTCCTCGGCTTCGGTCGTTTCAGTCGTTTCCGTGCTCGGAGTGTAGGTCGGTGTGGTCGTCCAATCGGCACCGCTATCGGAAACCTCGACGACGACGTCAAACAGCGTTTTTAGAGTATTCGTGGTTTCTGGATCGTGGATATCGGGATCCATCTGGAAATATCCGACCGCTCCTGCAGCTTGTATTCGGTGTGTAAGTATGTGGAGATAGCGAAATGCAGTATCAAAATCGACATATTCGAGGAGAACTGTCAGAGTTTGTACTGATACTACTGGTTGCGTTTCTCCGTCCGTCCACTCCTTC
>NZ_JBAWAC010000611.1:0-3758 GCF_049589095.1 Haladaptatus sp.
ATATTCCTCCCCAGCGAGCGGCTTACGCCCGCCGGAATCGTCGGATTGCTCCTCGGATTCGTCGGTGTGGCAGTCCTCAGCCTCTCGAACTCCGGTTCGGGTGAATCGCTGACGACGACGGTGATTCCGCAATTGCTCGTGTTCCTCGCCGCGTTCTCGTTCGCGCTCGGCAGCGTCCTCACGCAGCGAATCGAGGCCGAACTCCCCATCGAGACGATGGAAGCGTGGTCGATGCTCCTCGGCGCGCTCATGATGCACGCCATCAGCGTCGCCCGCCCGAGCGAATCTTTCTCGGCGATCCGGTGGACGCCCGACGCGATCGTCGCCATCGCCTACCTCTCCATCTTCGCGAGCGCGATCGGGTTTCTGATCTACTTCGACCTGCTCGATCGCCTGGGCGCAGTCGAGATCAACCTCGTTTCGTACGTTGCCCCGCTGTTCGCGGCGCTCACGGGATGGTACTTCCTCGACGAGGTGGTTACCCCTCTAACCGTCGTCGGATTCTGTATCGTCTTCGCGGGCTTCTGCCTGCTGAAACGCCACGCGATTTCGCGCGAACTCCCCCGCGTGACGGGCGTGTTCACGTCTGGACGCTGAGCCGAGAAAAACTGATCTTTCGAGAATCGAAGCTCAGGCGAACCCGTAGAGGACGCCCTCGCCGTCGGTGCCGCCGATGTCGGGGAGCGTCGCTCTCTCGGGATGGGGCATCATGACCGCGACGGAATCCGAATCGCCGATAATTCCGGCCACGCTACCTTTCGACCCGTTGGGGTTCGTCTCGTCGTTGACGACGCCGTTCTCGTCGCAGTAGCGGAAGAGGATACGGTCGTCGGCGTCGAGTTCCTCGTACTTCTCGTCGGTGATTTCGAAGCGCCCCTCGCCGTGTGCGATGGGGACTTCGATGACTTCCCCTTCCTCGTAGGCCGCGGTCCACGGCGTATCGGCGTTTTCGACGCGTAGGTAGACGTGTTCACACTGGAAGCGCGCGCTCCGGTTGGTCGTGAACGCGCCGGGCGTGAGTCCGGACTCACAGCCGATCTGTGCGCCGTTGCAGACGCCGAGGACGGGGATCCCTGACTCCGCGGCTTCGCGCACCTGTCCCATGATGGGCGAGTTTGCCGCGATGGCACCCGCGCGGAGGTAGTCACCGTAGGAGAATCCACCGGGCAGCATCACGCCGGTCGTGTCCTCCGGCAGGTCGTCCTCGTGCCAGACGAGTTCCGCGTCCACGCCGATGTGGGTGAGCGCGCGAATCGCGTCGCGGTCGCAGTTGCTCCCGCCGAACTGGACGATTGCGACCGTCATCGCTCCTCGACGGCCACCGTGTAGTCGTGAATCGTCGGATTGGCCAGCAGGCGCTCGGCCATCTCGCCGACGCGTTCCTCCGCGTCCGAGGACGATTCGGCGTCGAGGTCGATTTCGAACTCGTCCGCCGAGCGCAGCGATTCCAGTTCGAAACCAAGTCGTTCGAGCGCTCCTCGGGTCGTTTCGGCCTCCGGGTCGAGCACGCCCGCCTTCAGCCGAACCGTCACCGTCGCGGTGTAAGCAGTCATCGGTTGACCGTGCGCGTTCGTGTTCAAAAGCTCTTTTGGAACCGATTCGTTGTACACGTTCGTGGTGCTCCCTGGCAGTGGGAACCCGTGTAGGCACCCCCTGACGATTGTCAGCACGGTCGGGAAATTTTGCATGGGAGCGAATACTTTTGCCGACCGACCGCAATACACATCCTCTATGGCCCAATTTCGCAACCGGCAGGTGAAGCGATGAACCACCGAGAGCTAACCGAAATCACCGTCGTCGGCGACGACGATACCGGACTCGTCGCCAACGTCACGACCCTCCTTTTCGAGCGCGGAATCAACATCGAGGACATCGACCAAGCCGTGCGCGAGGGCGTCTTCCGGATGACGGTCCACGTCGAGACGAGCGACATGGACGTGAGCAAACACCGACTCCGGCGCGACCTCGCCGACCTCGGCGACGACCTCGACGTGGACGTCCGCGTCCGCTTTCCGTCCGAACGCGACTCCCGACAGGTCGCTGTCCTCGTCACGAAGGAGTCCCACTGCCTGCAGCGACTGCTCGACGCCCGCGACGAGTTCGACGCCGAAATCGGAGTCGTCATCGGCAACCACGACGACCTCGAACCGCTCGCGACCGAGCACGGAATCCCGTTCCACGACGTCGGCGACGATGGCGGCGTCCACGACGAAGAGCAGTTGCTCTCCCTGCTGGACGATTACGACACCGACCTCGTCGTCCTCGCGCGGTTCATGCGCATTTTGAGCCCCAACGTCGTCTTCCGCTACGAGGGACGCATCATCAACATCCACCCCAGCCTGCTCCCGGCGTTTCCCGGCGCGAAAGCCTACCGACAGGCCAAGGAAGCGGGTGCTCGCATCGCTGGCGTCACCGCCCACTACGTGACGACCGATCTGGATCAGGGCCCCATTATCTCCCAGCGCGTGTTCAACGTCCCGGACGACGCCGCGGTCGAAGCGCTGCGCGAACGCGGCCAACCGCTCGAAGCCGACGCGCTCCTCGAAGCCGTCCGCCTCCACCTCAACGACGACGTTGAGATCCGTCGCGGTCGAACGGAACTGCGCGAAAGCGGTGGAGACGAATCGAAGTATCAACTCGGCATGCCACCCGAACTCGACGCCGAGATGCCCGACGGACCGATCGACGGGACCCTCGCTCTCGGCGAGTCCGACGACTGAAATTACTTCGTCTCTTCCGACTCGGTACGCCGTGCGAGGACGAAAGTGGCGGTTCCGCCCATCTCGTCGTTTACGGTGTGTCGCCAGCGAATTTCGAACCCTGACTCCTCCAGAATTCGCTCGCTCTCGTCCGGTGACGGGATGCTCCAGTGCATTTCGACACCCGTCCCGAGCCAATCGTCGTTGCTTCCCTCCCACGCCTCGGAACCGATCGTGAGGAGGAGATGGCCACCCGGTCGCAGGAGACGACGGAACTCCCTCGCCACGTCGGGATGGTTGCCCGACGGAACGTGAATTATCGAGTGGTAGGCACAGATACCGTCGAACGTGCCATCCCCGAATCCGAGTTCGGTCATGTCCGCTTGGCAGAACCGCCCCTCGGGAACGTTCTTCCGGGCACGGGCTATCTGTTCGCGCGAGAAATCGATTCCGACCAGATCGACGTCCCCCGCCAGCAGTTGCGCGATGGGACGACCGGCACCACAACCGGCGTCGAGCACGCGGGCGTCCTCCGGGAGGTGCATGTAGAACTCCTCCAACAACGCGAGGTCCTCGCTGTCGTCGTCTTCACTTCGCTCGGCGAGGTACTCATCCGCGATTCGGTCGTACGCGCGACGAACGTCGTTTCTATCGTAGGGCATGGGTTGAGTGAGCTGACGGTGCTGTGGGTCCCTTGGTTCGGTCTCGCATAAAAAGCTTCGTCACCGACAGGGATTGCTACGTAACTGATTTCGAGCCGAATTTCTTGTGACGGCAAGGACTACGATGAAGACCCAGAAAGCCCCCGCCCGTTCGCGGTCGTTGCGCGGGATATCCGCGTTCTGCACCGCACGCGGATAGTTGCCCGCGCAGACGACCAAGCAAGCGCGAATACAGTCGGAGGCAAGCTCCGACAACGTCCCGCTCGCAGGCTCGTGGGACCGCCCGGCCCCTTTCAGCCCACCGTCGGAGACACGCTCCGACGAGCTCCCGTTCGCTTCGCTCACGGGAACACCCAGACACAGCACCGCCACCGCCTCCGCACCACACCCTCCCCAG
>NZ_JBAWAC010000612.1:0-1634 GCF_049589095.1 Haladaptatus sp.
GTAGACGGTAGGCGGATAAAAACCGATTGCCATCAACGCGTGAAAACCACCTCCCGGCGGTCACCCGCCCATTCGATGACGCGCGAATCGAGGTAGTCGATGGCGTCGTCGGCGTCGAGCACGTCCCCACCGACCATGTCCCGGACGACGGCTCGGGTCGCTCGAAACCACCGGCGAGCGTCCCTCATGTCGGCTTCGCCGTGAACTTCGACGAGCGCGCCCGCGTCGGATTTCGCGTCGATGGTCGTGCCGAACCACAGCGGGAGAAAGGCGGTGACGTCCCACGAAAGCGAGACGACGAAGAACGCCTCGATGGCTCGATAGTCGAACCGAACGGCGTCCTCGAACGTCAGCGCGGTCGCTTGCGGCGTCGGATCGATGGTTGGCCTCCATCGTTCATCTCGCTCATCCGTTCCGTTCGCGCGTCCGTTTCGTCCACCGCCTGCGAACGGCGTCTCAGCGGTGATTCGATGCCGTAGCGAGAGGTCCGTTGCGCCCCACTGTGCGTATCCTCGGTCGTAGCGGCCGTCCGGTCGCTCGTAGGCGACGAGTGCTCGGTGTCCCACTGGGCCGGTGTGCTCCCGTCATCGAATAAAAACCTAGTCGTCTCCCGGTCGAATCGATGTTTCCCTGCCCAAAGGTTCAATTCCCTTCTACGTAGAGTTATAGATATGAAGCGGTTTTCCGCAGGGAGGCGACCATGACTGGATATTTTCCCATCGAGTGGTACGGAATTATCGGGAATCTGGAAACCTGCGCGCTGGTCAACGACGAAGGAGGTATCGAGTGGCTTCCCATGCCACACGTCGAATCCCCGAGCGTGTTCGCCAGCATACTCGACGCACAGAAAGGCGGGCACTGGCGAATCCAGCCCATGCTCGCGTTCGAGTCGGAGCAGTCGTATCTCGATTCGACGAACGTGTTACGGACGACGTTCGAGACCGAATCCGGCCGGGTTCGGGTCACGGACTTCATGCCCGTCCGTAACGACGGTATGGAGCGGGCGGTGTACCGGAAGGTCGAAGGCATCGAGGGCGATGTCGAACTCGAACTGACGTTCAGCCCCCAACTCGACTACGCGCACGGTGAGACGAATCTGACGCCCGAGGACGACGGTATTCGAATCACGAGCGGGGATGACGGTGGGACCGACGACGATGGCGACGATGGGGATCTTCCCGGCCACGACGACGACCACTTCGCGTTCCTCAGCGGGGGAATCGATGTCGAAGTGGATGGCGGAAGCGGTAGCGCGGTCTGGTCCGTCGCCGAGGACGAATCGACGTGGTTCGTCCTGGCGTTCAACGAGAAGAGCATTGCGGACACCGAGGACTGTGAAGCGGAACTGAACCGAACGTCCGACTTCTGGCGCGACTGGGCACACGACTGCCCGGATGGCTGTGTGTTCGGCGAGGACTCCCACGACCTCGCCGTCCGGTCCGGACTGGTACTCAAACTGCTCACTCACCGCGAGACGGGGGCCATTTGTGCCGCGCCGACGACCTCACTTCCCGAGAACGTCGGCGGCGTCCGAAACTGGGATTATCGCTACAACTGGATCCGCGACGCGGCGTTCACGATTCAGGCGCTGGCCAACCTCGGACACACCGACGAGGCCGAAGCGTACTTCGATT
>NZ_JBAWAC010000613.1:0-8242 GCF_049589095.1 Haladaptatus sp.
CTTCGGAATGGGCGGAATGATGGGCGGCGGATTCGAGTAATCGACGGGCGGTTTTCATTCCGGCAGCGGATAGTAATCCAGGGATTCCGTCGATATATCCGTTCTCAAGGGCTGTTTTCTTCTTTTCGAACACCGTTCCCGATCGTAGATGCCGGAAAAGCGGTCCGACTCCCATCGTCGATAAACCCAAATCAGCGATATCAAATCGGCATCACGGGAGAACGGGGTCCGAGTCGTAGCGTCGTTTCGGAGGGAGGGGGCGTGGTCGAAATGGTTCTGAAAGCGTCGAATTCGGGAGAATAAGACAACAGCAGGCCGCAGATTACGCGACGAGGCTCGCCAACAGGTCGTGACCGTCTTCGAGCGAGGGACCGTGCCCGGGACACGCGTACCGAAACTCCTCGGTCCGTTCACAGAGTGATTCGATGCTTTCGGTGACTTGGGTGGTATCGTAACTGGTGATCCTGCCGGACGAACGAAGACTGTCCCCGAACCCGTACGCGAGGTCGCCCAGAAACGCGGCGGAAAGGTTCTCGTGAAGGTAAACCACGTGGCCGGGCGTATGCCCCGGCGTGTGATACGCCCGAAAGTCGCCGATCGTCTCCCCGTCCTCGATGGAACGGATGGGAAGGTCGGGAAGCGTAAGCCGCCGGTAATACAATCGCTGCAGCGCCTCGATCCCGTGGCGAGCGGTCCACGGAGGGAGTTGGTCCCCGGAGACGTAGGGTGCTTCCAACCGGTGGATGTACACCGGTGCATCCAAGTCGGGCGTCAATCGTGAGAGCGTTCCCACGTGGTCGCCGTCGTAGTGGGTCAACAGAACACGATCGATATCCGACAGTTCGAGACCGGCATCGTGAACGCCGTCCCGTACGGTCCCTTCGTCGCCGGGCCAACCGGCGTCCACGAGCGTAATGTCACCGTCGTCGACGATGTACACGTTCGGTTTGTCCCGTGTTCGACAGTCGACGTGGTGGACGCCATCCGGTAGGCATGCGGTCATTGTTTGAGTCGAGACTTTCGGGTAATATTATTCTTCCCCACCATCAGGCAACGCCGAAACAGCCGCCGCGATACAGGAGCCACTGTCGTCCAGATACAGGATTTCGTATAGCGTTCCAGTGTTTATGGATGGGGAACAGTACGGGAATCCGCTACAGACGGCCAAAAGCGCTGCAATTAGAACGGCGCTACTCGGCCTGTCGAATCTTCTCGCGGCCCGGTGCGATGAGTTCGTCGAGATAGGTCGCCAATGCGCCCTTCGCGTCGGCGGGGTGGAGTTCGCCGCTCTCCAAGTCGTCTTCGAGCGACTGGTAATCGTTGTATTCGAGGTTGCCGCCGTACTTGTCGGGGCGTTCCACGACGACCTGCTCGAAGCGCGGGAAGACGTGGTACTCGAAGATTTGGAGGACGGGATTTTCCAGGTCGCCTTCGGGGTCGCGGGTCGGCGGGCAGAACGCGCCGTTGACCTTCTCCTCGATGTCCTCGGTCGAATCCTCCATCGAGATGGTGACGCCCTTGCTGGAGGACATCTTGCCCTCGCCGGACGAGAGTTCGGCGATGAGTGGGGTGTGCAGGCAGGTCGGCGCGTCGTAGCCGATGCTCGGGAGCGTGTCGCGGGCGAGCATATGCACCTTGCGCTGTTCCATTCCGCCGATAGCGAGGTCCAAGTCGAGGTATTCGATGTCGAGCGACTGCATGAGCGGGTACACCGCCTGCGAGACTTTCGTGGAGTCGCCGCTCTGGATTTCCGCCATCGCACGGCTCGCGCGGTTGAGCGTGGTCTCCAGTTCGAGCGAGTGGAGGTCGAGAACGTAGTCGTCGTCCATCTGGAACTCGGAGCCAAAGCGGAACTCCGTGTTCTCCTCGTCCAGTCCGTAGGCGATGAACTGCTCTTTCATCTTCTCCGCGGTCTCCTGAATCTCCTCGAACGTTCCTTTATCGTTCAGGTAGGCGTGCACGTCGGCGAGCAGGATGACGACTTCGAACCCGGCTTCCTGCAGGTCGATGAGTTTGTTCGCGGTGAGCATGTGCCCGATGTGGAGCACGCCGGAGGGTTCGTAGCCGACGTAGGCGCGCTTGCCCTCGGGGTCCGCCGCGAGTTCGCGCACTTCCTCCTCGGTCACCAACTCCTCGGCGTTCCGTGAGATTAACTCGTAGGCATCCATGCTCGGGAAAAGATGGTTCACCGGCTTTAGGGTTGCGTCATCATGCTACTGGGAATCGCACTCCCAACAGCCAAGTCATCGGAAGAAAAACCCGGTGGTATGAACGGAAAACGGATCGGTCTCTGGATGACCGTCGTCGGCGCCCTCGCGCTGTATCCTGCCATTCGATTTCAGGAAGGAGTTTCGACGACGCTCCCGGAGTACGTGCTTCTGTATGCGACCGTGCTGGTGCTCGGATTCGGTGTCGCCATCTGGGGATTGAGCGTCCTGCGAACGCTGACGACCGACTGGACGACGTAAGATCAGTTCCCGAGCGAGGACGACCCGCGACCGTCCGCTCGACTCTCGGCCCGATGTTCGCTGATGAGTTGGTCGAGTTGGTCGGCCTTTTCCTGTTTCTGGCGTTCCTCGGCCCGGTCGTGCCAGTCGTCGATGACGGCTTCGACTTCCGACTCGCGTGCGACGGCGAGTTCGTCTATCTCCTGAATCGTCACCTCGTCGGCGGGGCCGACCGGAACGTCGTGTTCGAACAGCACCTCGTCCGCCGCGTCGGAGATGCCACCCGCTTTCAGGACGACGCGGGGAGCGATGTCCACCAACCGCTCGGCGGTCGAATGTCCCGCGCCGCTCGCGTCGCGGAGGAAAATCACGTCGCCGTCGGCAAGGCCATAGCTCTCGTCGGCGGCGTCGATGGCGTCGTTGGTGAACTTCTCGATAGGTTTGACGGCGACGAGTCCGGCCTGTTTCTCCGACACGTCGCTGAAGTTCGAGTGGTCGAGTTTCCACAGTTCCTTGAGTCGCGCGAGTTTGCCTTCCAGCGCCTCGATGGTCTCGTCGCGGTCGTCGAGCTCGTCCTCCAGCCTGTTGTTCTCGCGTTGCAGGCGCGAGATTTCCCTGCGTTCGCGGGCGCTCTGGCGTTCCTTCCGCCGCGTGTCCGAGAGTTCCGTCTCCAACTCGTCGATTCGCTCGTCCTTTCGCTCGACTTTCTCGTTCAAATCGTCCGCGTGCGACTGGAGGCGTTCGACCTGCGATTCGAGTTGTTTGATGCGTTTCTCCTCGGGGGAGAGTTCACGGACGGTGTGTTCGGACTGTTCTTCCTCGGGTTCCGGGTCGTCCGACAGGTCCCGGAGGACGCTCTCGACGCTCTCGTCACCGGCGACGACGCGGGCGGTTACCTCGCCGCGACTGATTCCCGGCGGGACCTTCCGGGCGATTCGCCCGAACTGGTCCTCGTGGCTGTCGTAGGCGAACAGCGCGGCCGCCATCGCGTCGCGCTGGTGGTCGTTGTCGTAGCCGTCTTCTCTCGTGCGGTGTTGCTTCTCGTCCACCGGCAGGTCCGTGTCGGGAGTCCATCCGGCCGCGTCGAAACTCCGGCGGAACTTCTCGACCGTCTCGGGCATCGGCGTCACGTCCGCCGCGATGATGACCGGCCGCCCGCGTTCGATGATCCACTCGATGACGTCGGCCGTGTCGGCGGTCCGCGTGCTCAACACGTCGAGCACGTTGCCGTCCAAATCGGTCATCGCCACCGCCGTCGTCGTACCGGGGTCGATGCCGACGATGACGTGATCGCGGCGCTTCGCCAGCGGTTCGAATTCGATACCGTCGCGGCGGAGGCGTTCGACTTCGACGCGGATGTCGCCGGAACGCCGGGCCGAGACCGGAATGTCGCTCGGCCGGGCTTCGACTTCGAAGATCGCGTTTGAGTAGCCGCCGTACTTCTCGGTCACGTCGCGTTCGTAGTCCAGACCCGCCTCCTTGAGCTTCGACTCGACTTTCCGGGAGTGTTCCTTCACCGACCCGTGAATCCGGCGAGTGTAGCGGTCGGCGCTCCAGCCACCCTTTCCGGTCGAACGCCCACGTGCGACTTTGACTTGTGTGGTGTTCGTGAACGCCGAGACTTCTTGGCCGACGTTCATGGCCGCGAGGCGGGCCGCAGCCTCCGCTTCGCGCATCGGTTTCTTGCCGTATGGAACGCCGTGGCGCGAGGCGACCCGGGAAAGCGGTTCGGGTCGCTCCGCACCCGTCACCTGCACGAGGCGGGTGTCGTCCGGCAGGGAGCCGAGGAAGTGGACGAGAGCGTTCTTGTCGGCGGCGAGTTCGTACATGTTGTCCGTGGCGACGAACGTCGGTTCGTCGCGGTGGATGAGCCGCCGGAGTTTGCGGTAAGAGACGACATCGCGGTCTATTCCCTCGCCGTCGTAGACGACGAGCGCGTAAGAGGGAGAATCACCCCGAACGTCCCCGCTTTGGATATCGACACCGAAAACGAGGGCGTCGAGGGCACTCGTTCGCTCGCTCACGATTCGTGGTAGGGTCTCTCGAAATATAAATCCGACGCGCAAAAGAGCGGGCCGTCAGCGATTCGAGAACGGGAGAATTATCGATTGAGCCGCCACACTTCGACGTTGAGATACCCGGCGAACGACACCCAGAGCAGGTACGGAATCAACAGCAGCGCCGCCTTCCAGTTCACGCGGACGAACGCCAGTACCGTCACGACGATGGCGAGCCACAGTCCGACGATGAAGACGACGCCACCCAGAATCGAGTGACGGCGGAAGAACACCATCGTCCACGCGACGTTCAACCCGAGTTGGAGTAGAAACGTCGAAACCGCACGCCCGCTCCCTTCCTCGCGCCGTACGAGATGGAAGGCCACGCCCATCAGGAAGAACAGCGTCGTCCAGACCGGCCCGAACACCCAATCTGGCGGGTTCCCGTCGGGCTTTTCCAACGTCTGATACCACGTCGAAACGTCCTCCGCCGTGAGCACGCCCGGAACGATTCCCGCGAGTTCGCAGAACGCCACGCTGACCGCGAGTCCCGGCCACTCCTCCTTCGAAATGTCGAGGGGCATAGGCAGGTGGTCGGTTTCGATAGGTAAAGGGACACACCCCACTCGTCGGGAGAACGAAAGAGTCAGCTTCGCTCGCGGAAGCTTCGTTATGTGAGTTCTCAATAGATAGTTCCAAATAAAAATATATTTTGTGACACACTACATCGAATATGAGCTCAACGGAAAAAACCCTGTTCGCGATAGGAGCCCTAATCTGCTTCGGTGGAGTCCTTTACGGCCTCTGGCTGTACTACACAGTCCCAAAGATGCCTTTCAACGACGTTGTCGCTTTGCTTTTCCTCGTGTTACCTGGAGCAGTGTGTGCTAAAAGGGCTCTTACCCCCTCACCGGGGTGAGAAACGATTCGTTGCAACACTGAGAACGGTGGAGTACTGATCATCTCTAGATGAAGTGTCGTGAATCTCTAGCCCGCTTCACGGTGTTTCATGCCACGAACGACCGGACGCGTACCGTCGCTGGGCGTGAACGGAGATATCCCGGACGAGCAACCCTCGCTGCTTGAAATGCTCGTGGATCAATTTCAACAACTGCTCGTCCACGTCCTCGCGGTCGATGCCTTTGAGACAGAGGACGGTTTGTGTGGTGGCGATACGCTTTTCATTAGAAGGTTCGTTGTCCGACATGCTTCGGTAGGCTCCGAAGCAGACGGGGTCAGTGTTCCTGCACTGGCCTTTTGCGGCTTTACCCCGCATGCTTCGGATGGGAGTATTGACTATGGGGAGTTAATTCTATTGGTTCTGACGGGTACGGAATCCGACGGATGAGGTCCTCCAACGCCGTCCGTCCCGGATTCGAAGTCGTCTTTCCGAGACCCGTTGACGACGACTTTAAACCCGTTTCCCGAGAATCCCCGCCCATGCAGACACACATCGTCCCGGTCGGGTTCGATTACGACCGGCTCATCGCGCCGCTGGTGCGCGACCAACTGGACGTTGACCGCGTCATCCTGTTGGAGGGTGCGGTGGGGAGCGAGGCGAACGTCGAGTACTCCCGTAACCTCTCCCGGAAACTCGGCAAGGACTTCGAGAATTTGCTCGGAGCCGAAACCGAACGCGTCGTCATCGAGGACGTGTACGACTACGACACGGCGTTCGAGCAGGCCTACGAGCGTATCAACGCCGAACTCGACGCTGGCGGCGAGGTGTGGGTGAACGTCAGCGCCATGCCCCGGACGGTGAGTTTCGCGTTCGCCACCGCCGCCCACTCCATCATGGTCGAGCGACAGGAGGACCGCGAAAAGATTCACACCTACTACACCGCACCCGAGAAGTATCTGGAGACGGAACTCGCCGAGGAACTGCGCGAGGAGACCGAACTGCTCGAATCCGTGCTGAACGGCGAGGTGGACGAGGAGCGGATCGAGACGCACCTCGAACACGCCCGCGACCTGCTCTCGGAGTTCGACGAGCGCGGGACGACCATCGGCGCGAAACGCGTCGGAACGGGTCACATTGTGGAACTCCCCGTGGCGTCGTTCTCGAACGTCAAACCGTTCGAAGAACTCATCCTGTTCACGCTCGGAGAGCACGGCCAGTTCGAGAGCGTGAGCGAACTCGCACAGACGCTGGCCCGCGACCTGAACGAGGAGTACACCGACAGCTTCCGGTCGAAGGTCATCTACAACGTGGACCGACTCGGCCCGGGCGGAAAGGGCTACATCGAACAGGAAGAGGAGGGGAAATCCTACCGCACGCGACTCTCACGAATCGGGGAGTTGTGGGTTCGCTCGCACACGAACGACGATTAGCTCCAATCCTTCAGTCTTTTACTCTCGACTCCAACTTCTCGATGCGCGTCGTGAGCGCCAGGAACGTCGCCAACAGCGTTATCACCACAGCTCCCGCCGCGGCGATTCGGTGCGTGTGGACGGGGTGGTTGAACCAGCCGTTCGCCATCAGCTTTTGTGCTGGCAGGCCGGTGTGGTGGGGTGTTCCGACGATGGGAATGAAGTAGTCCACGACGTCGTTGAAGCCGTACCAGAGGACGGCAAACGAGATCGCTCCGACCGGAAAGCTACTGTAGCGGTAGATGAGGAATGCCTCCACGACCATCGAGAGGTGGCTACAGAACAGGAACGCGTACATCGGCCCGCTCGTGTCCTGGAGGAACCCGTTGTGGAACACGGCCAGCACGAACGGCGTCCAGAGGCCGAGTTGGAGACAGCCGAAGAAGGCGAGCATGTTCATCCACTCGTTGTTTCGCCCGAGTTTCCACAGGGCGAGCGATATCGCGATGAACAGCGTAGCCATCGGGCTGTCCGGAACGAAGAGCCACATCGACATCGGTTCGACGCTGAACTGCCACGCTACGTGCGGACTGGTGAACGGATGAAAGCCGTAGTACCAGAAACCGAACGCGGTGCCGATGAGATTGATGATAACGATGGGCCACGCCATTCGCAGGCCGAAATCCTCCAGCCACTCTGGAAGCGGGGCGACGTACCGCGGGAGGGTTTCGCGGGCCGGAAGGCTCGTCATACCCTCGGCGAGGAATTGTCGTCCCAAAGAGGCTTCGATTGGCGTTTTGACTGGTTTCCCCGTGCCGTAATCGGTACGTCTTAACCCCCGGCTTCGTTAGGGTCCACCATGGCAGAGCCAACCGACATCGAGGAACTCAAGCGCGGCACGGAACTGGTCAAGCGCGGCTTCGCCCGCATGCAGAAAGGCGGCGTCATCATGGACGTCGTGAACCCCGAACAGGCCCGCATCGCGGAGGACGCGGGTGCGGTCGCCGTCATGGCGCTCGAAGCCGTCCCGGCGGACATCCGAAAGCGCGGCGGCGTGGCGCGGATGGCCGACCCCGCCGACGTAGAGGAGATCATCGACGAGGTCTCGATTCCCGTGATGGGCAAGGCACGAATCGGCCACACGACGGAAGCCCAGATCCTCGAATCCATCGGCGTGGACATGATCGACGAGTCCGAGGTCCTCACCCCCGCGGACGAGGCGTACCACATCGACAAGCGTGAGTTCACCTCGCCGTTCGTCTGCGGCGCGCGCAACCTCGGCGAGGCGCTTCGCCGCATCAACGAGGGCGCGGCGATGATCCGCACGAAGGGCGAGGCCGGAACCGGCGACGTGAACCAAGCCGTTCACCACCAGCGCACCATCAAAGGCGCGATTCGGGAGCTTCAGGGCAAGACCCACGAGGAGCGCGAGAT
Organism: Haladaptatus sp.; assembly: GCF_049589095.1. Lineage (NCBI taxonomy): Archaea > Methanobacteriati > Methanobacteriota > Halobacteria > Halobacteriales > Haladaptataceae > Haladaptatus > Haladaptatus sp. The sequence goes on from NZ_JBAWAC010000613.1 coordinate 8,189, forward strand.
GATCGCCCGCGAACTCGAAGCCCCCGCAGAACTCGTCCACGAGACGGCCGAAGC
>NZ_JBAWAC010000614.1:0-2345 GCF_049589095.1 Haladaptatus sp.
GATATATCAGATATTCGTAGCGTGCTGTTTCGAGAACGGTCAACCGGCAAAGAAAGAGTTCACGTCTACAGGGAGTTCAGTATCAGTCCGCCTCGGACGGATTTTGAACCGAAGGATTGCGAACAGGCGGCACGACGGTTTGACGTGGAGGTGTGCCACACACCCGCCTCGGCCATCCACGCGGTAGTTTTCAGGAGATACGGACTCTGGGTTCGTTCCAGTATATAAACGTTCGTCGCGGTCGCTTGGTCTCGAATATCCGTAGTACGCGACGAAAACGTCCCGCTCGGCCAACTCACGGCTCACCCGTTCGCCGTTCGTCTCTCAAGGCGCAAAGCGCCTCGCCTCCCTCCCGGTTATTCTTCGAACCCGTCCTCGAAACGGAAGGTGCGCGTTGCACTTTTTTACGTTGTCGGGTCAGCAAAGCTGACCGCTCCTCGTAAAAACCTGCACTAAAAACGTCCCGCTCGGCCAACTCACGGCTCACCCGTTCGCCGTTCGTCTTGCGAGGCGCAAAGCGCCTCGTCTCCTCCCGGTTATTCCTCGAACCCGTCCTCGAAACGGAAGGTACCGTTGCGCTGGACGATTTCGCCGTCCACTTCGATGAACGAGTCCTCGCTCATATCCACGATGATGTCCACGTGAACCGCGCTCTCGTTCGGTTCCCGGTCGTCGGGGACACAGGTATCGTAGGCCATGCCGACGGCGAGGTGGACCGTATCGCCCATCTTCTCGTCGAAGAGCATGTTGTAGGTGAACTCGTCGATGTCGCGGTTCATGCCGATGCCGAGTTCGCCGAGTCTGCGTGCGCCGTCGTCGGTATCGAGAACGCCCGCGAGGACGTCCTCGTTCTTGTCTGCGCTGAAATCGACGACCTCACCGTTCTCGAACTTCAGCCAGACGTTTTCGACGATGTTGCCCTGGTGGACGAGCGGCTTGTCGAACAGCACTTCGCCCTCGACCGAATCGGGGACCGGCGCAGTGAACACCTCGCCACCGGGGAGGTTGTTCTTGCCCTCGTCGTTGATGGTTTTCATGCCCGCCACGGACATCGTGAGGTCCGTCGTCTCGCCGGAGACGATACGAACTTCGTCGGCGGGGTCGAGGATTTCGATCATCTGCTCTTGGAACTCGCGCTGCTCGTCCCAGTCCTTGTTCATCGCGCTGTACACGAACTCCTCGTAAGCGTCCGTGCTCATCTCGGCGAGTTGCGCGCTTCCGGGGGACGGATACTGGGTGAGACACCAACGCGACGAGAGGATTTCCTGCTGTATCGGCTGGTACGCCTGTCTGTATGCCGCGTGGGTCTCGGCGCTGATATCGCTCATGTCGGAGGCGTTCTCGTGGCCTCGGATGTGAACGATGGCGTCCGCCGCTTCGAACAACGCCTGTTCGTGCTCGGGGGTTTCGAGGGCATCCACGTCGATCGAACGAAGGAACGCCGCTTGTTTCTTGTCCCGACGCCCGGCAGTGACGAGTGGGAACGCACCGCGCTCGCCGAGTGCTTCGGAGAGTGCAACCGCGAGGTCGTCCGAGACGGTCGGCGAGCGAACGACGACCGTATCGCCCGCTTCGATATCGAGAGAGTGGTCGACGATGGTTTCGGCGTGGTTCCGAATTCGTTCGTCCATGTGGCAAAATTTCGTGGATACCGGAAACCCCTTTCGGTGTGGGCATCTCGGTCGATGAACTGCTTCTACCCTCGATTATTTGGTCGCCGCGGCGGAACGGTCGCGTATGATAGACCTGCGGAGCGACACGGTCACGAAACCGAGCGAGGAGATGCGTGCGGCGGCGGCCGAGGCCGAGGTGGGCGACGACGTCTACGGCGAGGACCCGACGGTCAACGAACTCGAATCCGCTGCCGCCGAACTTGTGGGGATGGAAGCGGCCCTCTACGTCCCGACCGGAACGATGGGCAATCAGATCGCGGCGCGCGTCCACACCGAACGGGGAGAGGAGATACTGGTCGAACGCGAGAGCCACATCTACAAGTGGGAACTCGGCGGACTCGCCCAGCACTCGGCGCTGCAAGTCCGAACGCTCGACGGCGGCGACCGTGGAGTTCCGACGCCCGAACAGGTTCGAGACGGCTACGTCGAGGCGGACGCACATCGACCCGGAACAGGATTGCTGTCGCTCGAAAACACGCACAACAGCAAGGGAGGAGTCGCAATCGCTCCCGAAAAGATCGACGCCGCGGCGGAAGCGGCCCACGACCTCGGAATTCCCGTCCATCTCGATGGTGCACGGGTGGGTAACGCGGCTGTCGCCCTCGACGTATCACCGGCACGAATCGTGGAGAACGTGGATTCCGTGATGTTCTGTCTCTCGAAGGGACTCGG
>NZ_JBAWAC010000615.1:0-3096 GCF_049589095.1 Haladaptatus sp.
ATCGAACCGACCGAACCGGAGACGACCCGAGCGGCCGCCACGGACGTCCCGAGTGAGGGGAGTCCGAACGTCTTTCAGGGCGTCAGATCGCTCGGTGTCTCGTTTCCACGAGTCGTCGTGGCGGCCGCAATCGGGGGTCTCGTCGGGACGGTCCTCATGTCCGGCGTGTTGTTCACGGCGACGATTTTGAACGTGTTCAGCCTCTCGTCGTTCGTCAACCTCGCCGGCTTCATCGGCCAGCAGAGCGTGGTCGTCGGCTACTTCCTCTTCCTCATCGGTGGCATGACGACGTGGGCGCTCCTGTTCGCCGTGCTGGCCGAGTACCTGCCGGGAGAGCCCCGTATCATCACCGGGTTGGCGTTCGCGACGGTGATCGCCGTCGGGTTCGCCTTGGCGTTCTACACCGGACAGACCGGACTCCATCTGCTCGCGTACGTGATCTTCGTCCTCATCGCCCACTGGTTCTACGGGTTCGGCCTGTCCGCCACGTTCGAATACCTCACGGAACGCTGGCAGGTGACCGAATGAGCACGAACGACCGACAACCCGAATCCGTCACGGAGGAGCAATCGGTGCGAGATGCGCTGTTGACCTACGGCGCGCCGTTCCTCGGAACGCTCCTCATCGCCATCGGAATCGCGGGCGGCGTCCTCGGCGGCTACGCCGTCGTCCAGACGCATTTCGACCTGTGTGGGCACGCGACCATCGACGTCTATTCGCCCGACGAGACGAACCAGTTGACGGCGGCGACCCAACGCGGTCCGTTCCAGCAGTTCAGCGTCGATGAACTCGCTCCCGCCGAACGCCGGGCGTTCGAGTACGCACTCGACAACCCACGGAGTACCGGTGACGTTCGTGGCCGGTTCGTCCATCGCGCCGCGTTCCGGAGGGGGGTACTCGTCACCGCGGGAGGTGAAACCCACTACGTGACCATCTCCTCCGCCAACCCGTGTCTCGGCGTGGACCCGCTGCTCTTCCCGCTCGGCATCGTGTCCATCCTGCTCGGTATCGGCGGCATCCTCACACCGCCGCTCTACCGAAGATTGCTCGAACGCGAAGAGAGCGGGGAGAACACGGGATAGAAGTCGACTCGTGTACAGCGTGGGGTCGCATATGCGTACAGCGTGGGGTCGCGTATATCGTGTTTGCCGTCGTCATCTCTGCGGGGGGAAACCATGCCACAGCAACCGACCGGCCACGTCTCGCGGATCACCCACTTCGCGCTGATCGTCGAGGATCAGGAGGAAGCGCTCGACTTCTACACCGAAACGCTCGGCTTCGAGAAGAAAGAGGACAGCGAGATGGGCGAGGACAGATGGCTCACCGTCGCCCCCGCCGGGCGGGACGGTGTGCACGTCGTCCTCCGTTCTCCGGCGTGGTTCGGCGGGAAGGACGCCGACAGGTTCTCGCATCTCGTCGGGCACAACCCGATGATAGGGTTGGCGGTGGACGACTGTCACGCGACGTACGACGACCTGCGTGAGCGAGGCGTCGAGTTCGTCTCCGAACCGCAGGAACGGGAGTACGGCGTCGAGGTCATCGCGCTCGACCCGGAGGGAAACGAACTCCTGTTCGTCGAACCGAGGGGGACGGCGTAGCCCTCTCATCCGGAGATGCTCGACCCGAAGTACAGCACGACGACGAGCAAAATCCAGACGGCGTCCACGAAGTGCCAGTACATCGAGACGGTGCTGACCGAGGAATCCCTGTCGGGGCCGTACTGGCCACGTATCGCTCGCGCGAAGACGACACACAACAGAATCACGCCGAGCGTGACGTGCAGGCCGTGCAGGCCGGTCAGCCCGAAGAACGCGCTCCCGAACAGCCCGGAGGTCAGCGTGAATCCCTCGTGGGAGATGAAGTCGTAATACTCGTAGGCCTGTCCGGCGACGAAGCCCGCACCGAGGAGGACGGTAACGCCGAGGAGGGTCAGAAACCGCTTTCGTTTCCCCTTCCCCAACGCGATATGCGAGAAGTGGAGCGTGAAACTGCTCAGAACGAGGGCGGCCGTGTTGACGAGCAACAACGAACTCAACACGTCGGGGAGTTCCGTCGGCGGCCACGGTTTTACCCGGATGAAGAAATAGTAGGTGAACACCGCGCCGAACGTCGCGATGTCGGTCAGCAAAAACGTCACCATCGTCGCCTCGTAGGTGTACTTCGTCTTGCTCACGTGCCCCTGCCAGTAGTCTTGTACGTAGGCCTGATTGAGCCACCCACCGAGTCCGACGACGAGCACGGCCAACCCCCCGATAGCGATCACCCAACCGGCGAGTTCGGGGAACACGTCCGTGACGTGACCGAGTATCGTGAGCGCCGCGCCGAGATACATCGTCCCCGCCCCGATCGCACCGATGATGGGCCATCGACTCCCCTCGTGATGCGCCGAACCGTCGGTCCCCGACGACTCGCCGTGTGCCACTGACTCGGACATAACCGGTAGAGACACACCGCGGAGTGACAAAAATTCGACGGCAATCGGGATCGGTCAGTTCCCGTTCGACATCGACTGCATGAACACGAGCGGGTCGCGGGTCTGGAGCCACGCCGTCCCCTCGCCGGAGAAGTAGGTCACGCGCCCCTCGCCGCCGAGGATCGAGGATTTGATGCCGCCGTCCGTCTTGCGCGTGAGGTTCAACCCGTCCGTCCACGCGATGAGGTGATCCTCGTCCACGACGAGCGGATCGTCGTCGGTGATATCGACCTCGTACAGCGATCCGTACGAGGAGAGGAAGGCGATGCCGTCGCCCTTCAGGGCGAGGACGGTCAGTTCGCCCGACGAGAAGAAGTTCCCAGCCTCGTTGACCGCGGTTTCGTGTTCGACCTCGGGAGTCCACGCGACCGGTGCGCCCGATTGGGCCTTGATGCGCCCGGTTTCCCGGAGATCGATCGGGACGATGTCGCCCGGCATATCGGGCGCGAGCGTGACGTGTGCACCGTCGACCGACGCCGTGAACGTGTTCGAGACCATCTCCCGCTCGTCGCTGATGGCCCGGGAGAGCATGCCCGAGATGCCGTCACCGCCCGCGATTTGGGCGTCCGCCTTCATGCTCTCGCTCCGACTCACCATCGCACCCGTCTTCGCCTCGATGTGCT
>NZ_JBAWAC010000616.1:0-5864 GCF_049589095.1 Haladaptatus sp.
GTCTATCAACGTCGTGGGTCAAACACAGTTCGAATTCATAGCCGGGTAACATCGGAAAGCACCTCCACGATCCGTTCGGACGCGGTCCCATCGCCGTAGGGCGTGGGCTTCTCGTTCGGCATCGTCACGTCCGACAGGGCGCTTCGAATCGCCCCGCCGTCCGCGCCGACCAACCGGTTCCAGCCGCTCTCGACGGTCTCGACCCACTCCGTCTCCTCGCGGAGCGTGACGCAGGGCGTGTCGAGGAAGAACGCCTCCTTCTGGACGCCGCCCGAATCGGTGGCGACGACCGCCGCGGCGTCTAGTAGGGCGACGAACTGCCGATATCCGACCGGTTCGGTCAGTATCAACCCGCGTTCGGCCCGGCCGTAGAGGCCGAACTCCTCGAGTCGGGCCACCGTCCGCGGATGGGCGGGGAGGACGACCGGACGCGGGTCCTCGATCAGCGCGTCCACGATCTCCTCCAGTTTTTCGGGGTCGTCCGCGTTCGTATCCCGGTGGACCGTGGCGAGGACGAACTCCCCGGACGTCACACCGAGGTCCGAGAGAACGCTCGTGTCCGCCCGGTCGCGCGCCCAGAGCAGGGCGTCGTAGCCCACGTCGCCGGAGTTGTGGACCCCTTCCGTGATCCCCTCGCGTGCGAGGTTGGCCGCGGCGTCGGTGGACGGGACGAACAGCAGGTCGGCGGCGTGGTCGGTCAGGACGCGGTTCGTCTCCTCGGGAATCTCGCTCCCGCTGCGCATTCCGGCCTCGACGTGCGCCAACGGTGGGTCCATCTTCGACGTGACGATGGCCGCCGCGAGCGTCGAGTTGGTATCGCCATAGACGAGTACCGCGTCCGGTTCCTCGGCCTCTATTTCGGCCTCCAATCCGGAGAGCATCGCGCCGGTCTGCCGACCATGGGTGTCCGAACCGACGCCGAGGTTGGTGTCCGGGTACGGGATGGACAGTTCCTCGAAGAACACGTCCGACATTCCTTCGTCGTAGTGCTGGCCGGTGTGGACGAGCACTTCTTCGTGGTCCTGTCTGAGAACGCGAGAGACAGCGGCGGCTTTCACGAACTGCGGCCGTGCACCGACGACGGTCAGTACCTTCATCTATCGTATTCCTCCGATTTCATTCGTTGCGTACCTCCAGTTCCGCGGTTTCCTCCCGGTCGAACGCCATCGCCAGCACGAAACAGATGCCACCGAGGAGCATCGCCGTGAGTCCGTCCGACGACCCCCGCTTGTGCCGAGCCAACGAGAGCAACCCGGCGGCGGTTCCCAGTGCTCCGAGCCCGTACAGGAACGCGAGCGGGTGGAAATCCCGGACGAGATATTTCGTCTTGATCCGCCACAGGAAGCTCCACAGCAGCAGCGCGGAGAGCTTCGGGATGAACGTCGAGTACCGGATCGTGCTCTGTTCGTCGCCGTACACCGCGGGCATGGTCACGTCGGCGACGCGCATGTCGTGGACGTTCAGCCGGACGAGAAGGGCGTTCGCGAAGCCGTAATCGTCGTACGCGTCCTCGATCGCGAGCTTCGACAGCGCCCGGCTCGAAATCGCCGTGTAGCCGTTTTGCGGGTCCACCATCCCCCAGTAACCGCTGGCGACCTTCGTGAGGAACGTCAACAGCCAGTTGCCGAAACTCCGCCACGCCGACATTCCCTCGCGGAATCCCGGCGTCGAGAGTCGGTTTCCCTTCGTGTAGTCGGCCCGGCCGTCCACGATGGGTTGGATGATTCGAGCCAACATCTCGGGACGCATCTGGCCGTCACCGGCCATCACCGCCGTCACGTCGATGTTCTCCTCGTGCGCACGACAGTAGCCGGTTTTGATGGCCGCGCCGACGCCCCGATTTTCGGAGTGACGGATCGGCACGATACGCCGGTCGAAGTTCGCCCGAGCGTCGTTCACCGTGCCCCCGTCGTTCATCCTGCCACTGCCGCTCATCGCTCCGCTGTCGCCCGTTCGACCGACGTCGTCCATCGCTCCGCCGTCGCCCATCGTCGTACCGTCCGCGACCGCTTCGGCGCGTTCGGCGTGAGACTGAATCTCGGCCCACGTTCCGTCGGTCGAGCAGTCGTCGATGACGTACACCCGGTCGACGAACTCGGGGACGGTGTCGATGACGCCGCCGACGAGTCCTTCCTCGTTGTACGCCGGGACCACGACCGCGACGGATTTGCCCTCGTACATTCAGTCACCTCCGATGGTGTAGACGCGGTGGTCCGACCGGGACAGGTCCAGACAGTTCCGGCCGTCGACGACGACCATCGGATCGAACCCGTCCCAGTCGATGTCCGCGAACTCGTCGTGGTTCGTGACCATCACTGCCGCGTCGAAATCGTACTCTCCCACGGCTTCGAGCGGGAGTTTCGTCGCCTCGAAGTCGTCGGCGGTCGGAAGCACTGGGTCCACCGCGAACACGTCCGCACCGCGCTCGGTCAGGTCGGCACAGATGGGACGCGCCGGGGCGGCCCGCGTCTCCTCGACGCCGGGTCGGTAGGTCAGACCGAGGACGAGCACCCGCGAGTCCGCGAGCGATTTGCCCTCGTCCTCCAACAGTTCCCCGACCTTTTCGACCGTGAACGCGGGCATCGAGTCGTTCACCTCGCGTGCGGTACTCAACAGCGGGAAGTCCATCTCGAATTGGCGGATGAGGAAGTACGGATAGTACGGGATGCAGTGCCCGCCGACGCCCGGTCCCGGCCGGTGAATGTCACAGAACGGCTGGGTGTTCGCCGTTTCGATGGCCCGGTTGACGCTGATATCCGCCGCGTCGGCCATCGTGGCGAGTTCGTTCGCCAGCGCGATGTTGACGTCACGGTAGACGCCCTCGAACACCTTCACGGCTTCAGCGGTCGTCGCGCTCGGCACCGCGATGACCTCGTTGCTGGTCAGTTCGCCGTAGACGAGTTCCGCGACGCGCGTGCTCTCATCGTCCACGCCGCCGACGACTTTGGGGTAGGCTCCCCGAATGTCTTCCAATGCGCGACCGCTGGAGGTTCGTTCCGGGCAGACCGCGACCCCGAACTCCTCACGCGTGAGGTCGCTCTCGCGTTCCAACATCGGGAGCAAGACGTCGCGGGTCGTCCGCGGCGGGACGGTGCACTCGACCACGACGAGGTCGCCAGGGGCGAGTCCCTCGGCGACGCTCTCCATCACCGATTGGAGGATGGCGAGGTCGGGTTCGTCGTCGTCGGTTATCGGCGTCGGAACGATGACGACGTGAATCGCGGCGTCCCGCGCCGCTTCCGTCGGTGATTCGACCGCCCGGAGGGACCCCGACTCGACCGTTTCCGAGACGAGTTCCGCGAGGCCGGGTTCACGCTGGACGTGACACTCTCCGCGGTTGATTCCTGCGACCACGTCCGGATCGATATCCGCCCCGATGACGTTGCTGCAGGTCTCGGCGTACACTGCTGCGAGCGGGAGGCCCATCTTTCCGAGGCCGTACACCGCCACGGGTACCTCGCCGGACAGGAACGCTTCACGCTGCTCGTCCGTGGATGCGTCGTTCGCGTAGAGCCTTTCGGGTTGCCGCAGGCTCACCCGAGATGCACCTCCTGTTCCTGCTCCTTCGGGCCGGACGCCAGTCCGTCGATCTTTCGAGCGACTTCGAGCACGCGAAGTCCGTCCTCGCCGGTGACGACCGGCGTCGAGCCGTTCGCCGCGCTCCGGACGAACGACCGAAGTTCGTTCTTCAGCGGTTCGCCGTTCTCCACGGTCGGACGCTCGATGATGCTCTCGTGCCGGTAGCGCAGATCGCCGTTGTCCTCGATGTACTCCGGCAGCGAGTGACGGTGAATCTCGACCGACTGGTTCGTGTAATCGACGTTCACCCGACAGTCGGCCGCCGTGATCGACAGCTTCCGGACCTTCTCCTGTGTCACCCGACTCGCCGTGAGTCCGGCGACGATTCCGCCGTCGAACTGGATGCTCGCACTCGCATAGCGGTTATCCCGCGTACCGGCCGCCGCAATCGAGTTGATATCGTCGTCCACGATGGAGAGCAGTACGTCGATGTCGTGAATCATCAAATCCATCACGGCGCTCACGTCCACCGCTCGCCCCTCCGGTGGCGGGCCGAGTCGCTGTGCATCGATGGCGATGATGTCGAGTTCCGAGACGATCTCCGAGAGCGTCCGGATCGCCGGATTGAACCGTTCGATGTGGCCGACTTGAATCGTCACGTCCGCGCTTTTCGCGCGGGAGATCAGGTCCAAACCTTCGTCGGGATCGCCGACGAACGGCTTTTCGACGAGGACGTGAACCCCCGCATCGATACACTTCTTCGCCGTCTCGTAGTGGTAGGGCGTCGGAACGGCGATGGAAGCGACGTCCGCGATTTGGAGGGCGGTTTCCATATTGACGGCCTGTGTGCCGTGATTTCTGGCGACTTCGGCCGCGTTCGCTTCGTCCACGTCGTGAATCCCGACGAGATTCACTTCGGGTAGTTCACTGTAGACGCGGGCGTGATGGCGACCCATGCTTCCGACGCCGATGACGACCGCGTTCGTTGGTTCACTCATAATCTATGATAGCGGTTGCAATCGTTCGCACGTCTTCGCCCGTCAGGCCGGGATGGACGGGAAGCGAGAGGACTTCGTCCGCCATCCGTTCCGAAACCGGGGCGTCGTGTTCGACGTGCTGGTATGCTGGTTGTTTGTGAATCGGCGTCGGGTAGTAGACTCCCGTTCCGATGCCGTGCGATTCGAGGTGGTTTTGCAACCCGTCCCTGTCCTCCGTGCGAATCGTGTACTGATGGTAGACGTGGCGACAGTCGTCGGGTTCGACGGGCGGTTTGACGGTCGCTTCACGGAGGCGGTCGGTGAGATAGGCCGCGTTGGCCCGCCGTGCCTCGTTGTACTTCGGGAGCCGCGACAGCTGCACGCGACCGATGGCCGCGGCCATGCTCGTCATCCGGAAGTTGTGACCGAGACGAACGTGGTCGTAGCCGCCGTCCGCGGTGCGACCGTGGTTGACGAAACTCGCCGCGCGTTCGGCCACGTCGCGGCGGTCGCTCGTCACCATTCCCCCCTCCCCCGTCGTCATGTTCTTCGTCGGGTAGAAGGAGAAACAGGCCGCGTCGCCGAACGACCCGACTGGTCTGCCGTCGTACTCCGCACCGTGTGCCTGCGCGGCGTCCTCGATCAGTGCGACGTCGTGCGTTTCGGCGATGTCCTGCAGGTGGTTCATCTCCGCCGCCAATCCGTAGAGATGCACCGCGAGAATCGCGTCCGCCTCGTGTTTCCGGACCGCCTGCTCGGTCGCGTACGGATCGAGCGTGTACGTGTCCGAGTCGATGTCGGCGAAGACGGGTTCCGCCCCGGCGAGCCGAATCGCGTTCGCGCTGGCGACGAACGAGAACGGCGAAGTGACCACACGGTCACCCGGGCCGATATCGAGGGCCTCGAACGCGGCGTGGAGGGCCGTCGTTCCGTTGCTCGTGGCGACGCCGAACTCCGTCCCGCAGAAGGCGGCGAACTCGTCCTCGAACCGGCGTACTTCCGGCCCGTCGGCGAGTTGTCCTTCCTCGATACACGCGACGGTCGCTTCGATTTCCTCGCGCCCCAGTTCGGGGTTCGCGATGGGAATCATATGTCGTTCCCTCCCGAGAGCGATTCCGGAAGCGGACGTATCTCGGCGGGCGTACCGACGGCGAGCGTTTCGGGCGGCACGTCGTCAGTTACGACGGTACCGGCGGCGACGAAGGCCCCCTCGCCGACGGTGATGCCGGGGAGGAGGGTCACGTTCGCGCCGATGGAGACGTCGTCTTCGAGCGTCGGCCCTTCGAGGTCCGTCGATTGGCGGATGGGATACGGGTCGTTCGTGAACGTCGCGGCCGGTCCGACGAACACCCGATTCCCGACCGTGGT
>NZ_JBAWAC010000617.1:0-3225 GCF_049589095.1 Haladaptatus sp.
ACCGCCGGGTCGTGGGCGTACATCGGCACGCAGGGCATCATTCAGGGCACCTACGAGACGTTGGCCGCGCTCGCGGACGAACACTACGACGGCGACCTCACCGGGAAAATCGTCGTCACAGGCGGACTCGGCGGCATGGGCGGTGCCCAACCGCTCTCCGTGACGATGAACCACGGCGTCTGCATCGCCGCCGAAGTGGACGAGAGCCGAATCGACCGTCGCATCGAGACCGGCTACTGCATGGAGAAGACGGACGATTTGGACGAAGCCATCGAGAAAGCGAAAGCGGCCGCTGAGGTCGGAGAACCGTACTCCGTCGGCGTTCACATAAACGCGGCCGACATGCTGGAGGGAATGTTGGAACGGGAGTTCGTCCCCGACGTCATCACCGACCAGACGAGCGCCCACGACGAACTGGAGGGCTACTACCCGTCCGGATACACCGTCGAAGCGGCTGACGAACTCCGTGAGGAGGACTCCGAAAAATACGTTCGAGAGAGTCTGGACACGATGGCCCGCCACGTGCAAGCTATCCTCGACATTCAGGACGAGGGTGCGGTCGCCTTCGAGTACGGCAACAACATCCGCGGGCAGGTGAAAGAACACCGGGATATGCAGCACGCGTTCGACTTCCCCGGCTTCGTTCCGGCGTACATCCGCCCGCTGTTCTGCCAAGGCAAGGGGCCGTTCCGCTGGGCCGCCCTCTCGGGTAACCCGGACGACATCCACCGCACCGACGAGGCCGTCGTGGAGTTATTCCCGGAAAAAGAACAGCTCCACCGCTGGATCGACCTCGCACAGGAGCAGGTCGAGTTTCAGGGGCTTCCCTCGCGGGTTTGTTGGCTTGGATACGAGACGAGCGCTGCTCCGGAGGAGCATCGAAACGGAGGCGGCCCTGCCGCCGAAGGTGACGAAGACGGACTTACCGAGCGCGCCCGCTTCGCGCTCCGCATCAACGAACTCGTCGCGGACGGCGAAATCGAGGCCCCCATCGTCGTCACCGCGACCACCTCGACGCCGGGTCGGTCGCCAGTCCCAACCGCGAAACCGAGGCCATGCGCGACGGCTCCGACGCCGTCGGCGACTGGCCGATTCTGAACGCCCTGCTGAACTGCGCGGCGGGCGCGGACATCGTCTCCGTCCACGACGGCGGCGGCGTCGGCATCGGCAACGCGCTCCACGCGAACAACCACGTCGTGCTCGATGGTTCGGACCTCGCGGCCGAAAAGGCCCGTCGCGTCTTCACGACCGACCCTGGAATGGGCGTCATTCGCCACGCCGACGCGGGCTACGACGAAGCGCTCGAACAGGCCGAGAAATCGAACGTCGCGGTTCCCATGCGTGATCGGACATGACCGGATTGAATCCACCGTCCGAATGGCGCGGGACTTCCGGCGACCCGAACGACGAGCAGTTCGGCGACATCGTGGAACCCGTTCCGGAACTGGACGACGACGTGCTCGCCGCGTTCGACGCGGTACTGCTCGGCGAACCGTTTGACCACGCCGTCATCGGCCGCAAAGGTGCGGTGGACGGCCCGGCGGCGCTCCGCGAGACTCTCGCGGGCGTGAAAACCCACCACTTCGATGCCGGACCGGTCGCGTCGGTCGGCGACGTTGGCGACGTGATGCTCATGCTCGACGACGCTGACGACCCCGAAGAAGTCACCACCGAGTTGCTTCAGCGGAAGGCTGGCGTCCTCGCGAAGCGGCTCCACGATGCCGACACGTTGCCCGTCTTCCTCGGCGGAGACAACTCGTTCACGTATCCGAACGCCGCACCGCTCCTCGAAGACGGCTCGCTCGGCGTCATCAACTTCGACGCGCACCTCGACGTGCGCGAGGTGCGCGACGATCCGACCAGCGGTACTCCGTACCGTCAGTTGTTCGATGCCGGTCTCGATTCCTACGCCTGTGTCGGCGCGCGACATTTCGAGACGAGTTCGGCGTACGCCGATTACGTCCGCGAACGCGGGGGAGCAATCGTCACGGCCGAAGAGGTCGGCGACGATTCCGTTTCCGCCATCGACACCGCGCTGGATTCGATGAGCGACGTGGACACCATCTACGTCAGCGTCGATGTGGACGTGCTCGACGCCGCGTTTGCACCCGGCGTCAGCGCTCCGACGCCGGGCGGGATTTCCACCCGAGAACTGTTCCGGATGCTTCGCCTCGTCGCGGCCGACGACCGGGTCGCCGGATTCGAAGTCGTGGAATGTGCCCCGTCGCTCGACCACGACGAGTTGACGGTGAAGGCCGGTGCACGAGCGATCGCACACTTCCTTTCCACGTACGGAGGTAGCAAATGACCGACTCACTACGAGAATCCGACGAAAACGAGATCACGGCAGTCGTCCACGACGCGAAACAGATCGTCACCGTCGAGGAAGACGGTTCCCTCGGGATTTACGAGGACGCCGCACTCGCCGCGATAGACGGCGAAGTCGTACGCATCGGTGCGAACGGGCCGGTCACCCGCGAATACCCGCCGGAGAACGCGACCCATTCGGTCGATGCGAGCGGCAAAACCGTGATTCCGGGGTTCGTCGATCCTCACACCCACGCGCTGTTTGCTGGCGACCGCTCCGACGAATTCGAGGCGAAACTACAGGGCAAGACGTATCAAGAAATCCTCGCGGACGGCGGCGGTATCCTGCGAACCGTTCGCGCCACGCGCGAGGCCAGCGACGAGCGACTGCTGTCGAACCTGCTCTTGCATCTCGACACGATGCTCGCCCACGGAACCACGACCGTCGAGGTAAAATCCGGGTACGGACTCGACACGAAAACCGAACTTCGAATGCTCGACGTGATCGCACAGGCCGACGACCGCCACCCCGTCGATGTCGTCCCAACGTTCATGGGTGCACACGCGATTCCGGAAGGCCGGGACGCGGACGACTACGTGGACGAAGTCGTCGAGGAACAGATTCCGGCCGTCGCGGAGCAGGGAATCGCGGAGTTCTGCGACGTGTTCTGCGAGGAAGGCGTCTTCACCGTCTCACAGTCCCGCCGGGTCCTGAAAACCGGCGAGGAATACGATCTGACCCCGAAAATCCACGCCGAGGAACTCGCACACATTGGCGGGTCACAACTCGCCGCGAAACTCGGTGCGACGAGCGCGGATCACCTCCTGTACGCGACGGAGGAGGACATCGACGCGCTGACGACGGCGGGCGTGGTTCCCGTCCTGCTTCCCGGTACCGCGTTCGGTCTCGGTGCCGAG
>NZ_JBAWAC010000618.1:0-10372 GCF_049589095.1 Haladaptatus sp.
GACGTGGACGCTGCGGACGAACGCCTGTCCGAGAAGTTCTCGACGGTTTGCGAACGGGAATCGCCCGAGGAGCAGGCGACCGCTGCCGGACACCCGGCGGCCTGTCACCTACACGATTCGGCGACGGAACCGGACGAGCAATGGGAGTGGGCGTCGGTGGACTGACTCCCGCTGGCGTTCTGAAAACACGGCGAGTGCTTACGGTCCTGTTCGCGGAGAAATACGCCGGGACTGGGATTTGAACCCAGAATCCCATACGGGAACACGCTTTCCAGGCGTGCGCTTTGCCATTCGGCCATCCCGGCTTACCTGTTGGTTACCGGGTGCGGTGTTTAAACCCTTCTTTTCTAATCGAGTGCCCCGTGGGCGATGTGGGTGAGTATCGGCGTACCGATCGCCACGACGAGCGTCGTCCCGACGATCACCGGAACCGAGTAGCGATAGCCGGTGACCAACTGGTACCCCTGTAGGAGGACGAGAAACGCGAGCGCGCCGACGACGCCCCACAGGAGACTCGCCTTGACGCGAGGATTCACAGCTATCCTTACTCGGTGCTGGCGATGGCCTCGATTTCGACGCCGACGCCCTTCGGCAGGTTCGCCACTTCGACGGCGCTACGGGCCGGTGGGTTGTCCTGGAAGTACTCCTTGTACGATTCGTTCATCTCGTCGAAGTCCTCGATGTCGTCCATGAAGACGGTCACTTTCAGCACGTCCTGCATGTTCAGACCTTCCTCTTCGAGAATGCCTTTGACGTTCTCCAGGCTCTGGCGCGTCTGCACCGAGATGTCCTCGTCGGCGAGGAGTTCGCCATCGGGCGTCATCGGGATCTGCCCTGCGGTGAAGAGGACGTCACCGTTCTTCGTCGCCTGACTGTACGCACCAACCGCCTCGGGAGCGTCCTGCGTGCTGATGATTCGCTTCATGCACGTCACTTCGGCCCGTGGAACTTAAACCTACGTCAAAAGGGGGCGAAAAATCGATCACCGATCCGCTCAGACCAGCACTTCCACGTCGAACCCGTTCTCTCGCAGGGAGTCGAGGAGGTTGTCGACGTGCTCCGGACCGCGGGTTTCGAGGTCCAGTTCGACCTCCGTCGCGTTCATGCCGATGTCGCGGGAGGTACGGTCGTGCTGGATGGCGTAGATGTTCGCCTGTGCATCCGCGATGACGTCGAGGAGTTTTCGCAGCGAACCGGGTCGGTCCTTGAGCACCGTCTTGAGTTTGACGTAGCGCCCGGTTTCCACGAGTCCGCGCACGATGACGGTCGTGAGGAGGTTCATGTCGATGTTACCGCCGCTGAGGACGGGGACGACCACCTCGTCGTCCGCGTAGTCGAACTTGCTTCCGAGGATCGCGGCGAGACTCACCGCACCCGCACCCTCCACGAGCGTCTTGCCGCGTTCGAGCAGGTAGGAGACTGCCACCGCGATTTCCGAATCCGAGACGGTAACGACCTCGTCAACGCGGGCGTCTATCACGTCGAACGTCCGCTGGCCGACGCTCCGGGTGGCGATTCCGTCCGCGATGGTATCGACGCTGTCGAGCGTCTGGACGCTCCCCTTCTGGAGCGAGTCGGCCACGCTCGATGCGCCCTCGGCCTGCACGCCGATGACCCGAGCGTCGGGGTTCCGTCCCTTGATCGCGGTTGCGATGCCGCTGATGAGGCCGCCGCCACCGATGGGGACCACGACGGTTTCGACCTCGGGAAGATCGTCCATGATCTCCAGTCCGATGGTCCCCTGCCCTGCCATCACCTTCTCGTCGTCGAAGGCGTGGACGTAGGTCCGGCCCTCCGCCTCCTCGATTTCGTGGGCGCGCTCGGCGGCTTCGTCGTAGTCCTCTCCGTAGAGGATGGCCTCCGCGCCGTAGTTCTCCGTCGCACGCACCTTCGAAATCGGAGCGTGTTTCGGCATGACGATCTTCGCATCGACGCCGCTTCGGGTGGCCGCGAGTGCGACACCCTGCGCGTGGTTACCCGCGCTGGCCGTGACGACACCGGCTTCCTTTTCGGCCTCCGAAAGCGTCATGATGCGGTTGGTCGCGCCGCGGATCTTGAACGACCCCGTCCGCTGAAACGTCTCCAGTTTCAGGTGGACTTCCGCACCCGTCATCCGAGTAAAAGTGTGAGAGTAATCGAGCGGTGTATGCCGGGCCGTCTCGGCCACCCGCTCCCGCGCCGCCAACACGTCTTCAAGCTCTAGCATAGTTGTCGGTAGTTTTTGCGACGCTTTATCGTTTAGGAAGTGTCCCCGCGAATTCGTTGACGTTCGTCACCGCGAGACCGATTTCAAGTGAATACCCAAAGAAACGAAGCGCAACGAGACGGTCGTTGCGTGACCGTATCCGGGAGCGGCTTCGCAATTCTATCACTTTCTCATCAAATGTCTGCTGACAGCCCGGTACAGAAACGCCTTTTTGCTTTCCACTCTGCCTACGAAACGATGCAGGTCTCCGAGGCGGTTCCAGGGTTCGCGGAGGCGTTCGCCTTCGAGGAGTTCAACCGGATGCAACGCGAGATGCTTCCCGCGCTGCTCGAAAGCGACGAGAACGTCGTTGCCAGCGCGCCCACGGCGAGCGGCAAGACGGCGCTCGCGGAACTCGCCATCTGCAAGGCGCTGCGCGACGACGGCACCGCGCTGTTCATCGCCCCGCTTCGGGCGTTGACCAACGAGAAGGAAAGCGACTGGGAACGCTTCGAGGACCTCGGTTACTCGGTGTACGTCGTCACGGGCGAACGAGAGTTGAACCCGCGACGCGCCGAGCGCGCGGACATCCTCGTGATGACGCCCGAGAAGACCGACTCGGCGACCCGGAAACACGACTCGTCCCGCTACTCCTTTATCACCGACGTGGACTGCTGTGTCATCGACGAGGTACACCTGCTCGATTCGGAGAAGCGCGGGGCCGTCCTCGAAGTCACCATCTCACGCCTCCGCAGGCTCTGTGACCCTCGTATCGTCGCGCTTTCCGCGACGATGCCGAACGTGAGCGACGTGGCCGATTGGCTCGATGCGCCGCCGGAGACCACTTTCGAGTTCGGGGACGACTACCGCCCCGTCGACCTGCACGCGGACGTGAAGACCTACTCCCACGGGGACAACTCCTTCGCGGACAAGTATCGCAGGCTGTATCGTGCGCTTGACCTCGCGGAGCCACACATCCGCGAGGACGGACAGGCGCTCGTCTTCGTCGCCTCGCGGCAGGACACCGTGCAGGCCGCGAAGAAAGCCCGCGACGAAATAGCCGAGCGGGACATTCCCATCGGCGCGCGCGGCGACTACGATTTCCATACCGAAACACAGGAACTGCGAAACGATACCCTCAGAAACTCCGTGCTCGACGGCGTGGCGTTCCACCACGCCGGACTGTCGAAGAACGACCGCGACAGGGTCGAGGAGTGGTTCAAACAGGGGAAGATTCAACTGCTGTTTTCCACCTCCACGCTCGCGTGGGGTGTGAATCTCCCCGCCCGATGTGTCGTCCTGCGCGACACCAAACTCCACGACCCGCTCGAAGGCGAGGTGGACATGAGTCCGCTCGACGTGCTCCAGATGCTCGGACGGGCGGGCCGTCCCGGCTACGACGACGTGGGCTACGGGTGGGTCGTCTGTGACTTCAAGGACGCGGACAAGTACCGAAAACTCCTGCGCGACGGCAAGGAGATCGAATCCCGTCTCGCGGAGGATTTGGATTCCCATCTCAACGCCGAAATCGCGATGGGCACCATCTCGGATCTGGACGATGTGATGTCGTGGCTTCAAACCACGTTCTACTACGTCCGCGCCCAGACGAAACCCGACGAGTACGATTTCGAAAATCACCGCGAGCGCGTCAGAAACACGCTCCAGCGCCTCGTCTCGCGCGGATTCGTGGAGCAGGGCGACGACCTCGAAATCGAGGGCACGGCGCTCGCCATGCTCGCCTCGAAATTTTACCTCAACCTCGACACGGCCGAACGGTTCCGCCGCCTCGCGGAGACCGACGACATCGACGTGCCGAAGGTGCTCGAAACGGTCGCTGGCGCGGCCGAGTTCGACAGCGTGAGTGCCCGTCAAGCCGAGCGTGACGCCATCAATTCCGTCCTCGTCGGACAGGATTCCGGCGACCTCGAAGCGGGCGGGCGGAAGGTGCTCGCCATCCTCCGTTCCAGCATGACGGGTTCGACGCCGGGCGACTTGCGGAGCGACGCGTGGGTCATCCAGCAGAACGCGGTTCGACTGCTTGCGGCGCTTCGTGCGTTCCTGAAACGGCTCGACAGGCCGGTCGCCGCGAATCTCGTCACCCGAATCGAGGCCCGCGTCGAAAACGGCGTCGGCGAAAGCGCCGTCGGTCTCACCGCGATCGATGGGGTGGGTGCCGGGCGGTCCAGCAAGTTGGCGACAGAAGGTCTGGAAACGCCCGCCGACGTGCGCGCCGTTGGCGTCGATGGGTTGGTCGATGCGGGTCTCACCGAGGGCGTCGCCGAACAGGTCGAAGCCAGCGCCCGCAAGCTTCCCGACGTGGAGATCGAATGGGGATCGTTCCCGAGCCGAATCGCTCGCGGCGAGAACGACATGCGCGAGGTCACCATCAAGAACCGTGGTAACCGCGAGCAAGCAGCTATCGACGTGACCGTCAACGGCGTCGAAATGACGGAAAAATCGACGTATCTCGACGGCGAGACGACGATTCCCGTCGGCGTCTTCGGGGGCACGGCCGACGAGATGGAGTTCACCGTCCGCGTCGCGTTCCCCGACCTCCCTCTCCTGCCGGTTACCGACGTTCGGTCCGTGCAGGTCGAGTGAGCAGTTCTTCGTGCAATTCAGCGGGTGAGGAGACGACCACGTTCGCCATCGTGAGGTCGAGTTCTTTCGCACCGTTCGGATAGCCGACACAGTACGTTCCGGCCCGAACGGCCGACTCGACGCCGTGTTCCGAATCCTCGACCGCGGCACACTCGTTGGCTCGATAGTCGAGCAACCCGGCCGCGTACTCGTAGATTGCCGGTTCCGGTTTCCCGGGGGCATCGATATCATCGGCGCTGACGACTTCCTCGAATTCGAGGTCGAAGCGGTCGGTGACGATTTCTATCCAGTCGTGGGGTGACGAGGACACGAGCGCCACGTCGGTCCCGTCCGCTCGTAGGTCGTCCAACAGGTCGTGAAAGCCGTCCATCAGCGAGACGTGTTCGCCGTAGAGGTCCTCGGCGATTCCGTCGTAGAGGGAGATGAACTCCGATTTCGTCACGTCGGTCCCGTACTCTTCGTCCAGATAGTCGTAAATCTCGCGGAAGTTCATCCCGGTGATCTCGTTGTCGCCGATATCCTCCACGCCTACTTCGGGGAAGATGATATCCTCTTCGAGTTCCGCCCAGAAATCCTCCGAGTTCACGATGACGCCGTCCATGTCGAACAGCACTGCCTGTCGCTCTGCTCCTTCCATTTCTTCTATCTCTTCCATTTTCTCTTCGTTCATCCTTTTCACTCAAAACCCTTGGCCCGAACGTTCAAATACGAACACGGAACCAACCCGGGCCATGACAGACACGATTCGCGTGTTCGCCGGTGACTGTATGATTACGACGGACGGCGACACCCACGGCCAGCGGCGTGGCGAAGTCGTCGCCATCCTCAAACCCGACGATACCCTCCTCGTCCACGACGTGGACGGCTATCAACCGGTCGAATGGCTCACCCGCGCGGAAACCGCCCACGCCTCGCTCGACGGAGATTCGTTCACCCTCGTCGCGGCGACGGACGATCATCGCGTTCGCGTCGATTGCCACGCCTGCCACGAGATTTCCCGCTATCCGGGGTCAGTCGCCGGGATTCCCGTCGGAACTTGCCCACACTGCGACGGTACGCTCACGCGAACCAAGGGAGCGGTTTCGTGTCTCGGCTGTCGTGAGGAGTATCCGATTCCGCGTCGGGCCAGTATCGGAACGGAAACGTGTGACTGCGGCCTACCGTCCATGCACGTCGAACGCGGAACCGAATTCGAACTCTGCATCGACCGCGACTGCGGCACCGTTTTCGAGGCCGTGCGGCGACGATTCGACCGGGAATGGGACTGTCCCGACTGCGGAGCCGACATGCGAATTCTGAACAAGGGCAGTATCATCGCGGGATGCGACCGCTATCCCGACTGCGAGGTCGGGTTCGGAATTCCGAACGGGATGATCGTGGATTCGTGTGACTGTGGCCTTCCCGTGTTCCGAACCTCGACAGGTCGTCGGTGTTTGAACACCGATTGCGAGATGTTCGAAGACGGCTGTTTGGAGGGCTGATTTCCCCTTGATGACTGCTCTCTCGGCCGTCCGAATGACGTGTTGACGTGGTAGCAGAACACCGTTCTCCGGACGGTCGGGTGAGTTCGTCCCTGAGTCGTAGTGCATTTGAAGGCCCACATCACAGAAGACGTATGGATGGAAGCCTACGCGACGACGAAGTCCGTGTCGGCGGCGACGCCCGCCAGCGGTACTACGATTCGCGGGGATACGGTCGCCCACTCAGTGGCAACGAGGTAGCGTTTTCACGCGTCGAAGCCGCCCACCTCCTGCTTCGCGGCGACCTCGACTCGGTCGATGGTAACGGATTTCAGAAATTTTTACAGGAATCGACTGGCAACGGATTTGCGGCCCGATTCCTCGTCTACGCAAACCTCCGAGAGCGCGGGTTCTACCTCTCGCCGGATCGAGATGGATGGGTGTCGAACCCCCACCCGTCGTCGGATTTCGTCGTCTACCCGCGCGGGAGCGGCCCGTGGGACGAGGAGGTGTCACACCGAGTTCGGGTCGCGAGCGAGCGCGATCCGATTCCCGTCGCGGAGCTAGGCGATGTGGTCCTCGCGATCGTGGACGAGGAGAGCGAGATCACCTACTTCGAGACCGATCGCATCGAGATCGAGGGGACGACGGATCACGACGTTCCGACCGACCTTTCCGGGTCGATCGTCGGCGACCGCGTGCTGGTGTGGGACGCTCCCGACGAACTCCACGGCAAGGCGTTTTACGGCCAGCAGATGGGTGGACGCGACGCGACGGGGATTCTACAGTTGTCGCTCGTGGAGGCCGCCCATCTCGTCGCGGAGGGTAATCTCGAAATCGGGGGAACGTACGACGACATAGTCGAGCGAGGTGAGGAGGTCGAAGGCGAGCGGTTCGACCGCCGCTTGCTGGTGTATCGAACCCTTCGGGAACATGGCGTGGTCCCGAAGACGGGATTCAAGTTCGGCGCGGATTTCCGGACCTACGCCGACGTGAAGTCGGTGGACGACCTCGGGCACTCGGAGTATCTGATTCGGGTGTTGAACGACGACTACGAGTTCGTCCCGCGTGACCTCGCGCTCGACGTTCGACTGGCGCACGGGGTACGAAAGCAAATGATTTTTGCGCTTATCACGGAGAACGAACGAATAGACACTTGGCTGTCGGTGACACGACTTACACCATGACACGAGACGATTCATCCGAAACGGGCGGACTCCTGCCCGACGGTGGTACCGCAACGGGGGAGGACGACGTCGTCCTCGACCCGTGGGGGTCGGCGACGGTGTCCGACTACCGCAAACTGTTCGAGGAGTTCGGTATCGAGGAGTTCGACGACGTCCTCCCGGCGGTTCCGGACCCACACTACCTGATGCGCCGGAGCGTCATCTTCGGCGACCGTGGCTACCGCCGCGTGGCCGAGGCGATGCAGAACGACGAACCGTTCGCCGCGCTGTCGGGGTTCATGCCGACCGGTGACCCGCATATCGGACACAAACTGGTGTTCGACGAACTCATCTGGCATCAACAGCAGGGCGGGGACACCTACGGCCTCATCGCCGACCTCGAAGCCCACAGCGCCCGTGGCCTTTCGTGGGAGGAAATCGACGAGCATTCGCGGGATTACCTGCTCTCGCTCATCGCCCTCGGGTTCGACGCTGAGACGGGGACGCTCTACCGCCAGTCCGAGAACCGCGAACTACAGGATTTGGCGTTCGAACTCGGGTCGAAGGCCAACTTCTCGGAGTTCCAGTCCATCTACGGCTTCGACGGCGAAACCAACGTCTCGCACGTCCAGAGCGTCGTCACGCAGATGGCGGACATCCTCTACCCGCAACTCGACGAACCGAAACCGACCGTCATTCCGGTCGGTCCGGACCAAGACCCGCACGTCAGGTTGGCCCGCGACCTGGCGGTTCGGATGCGCTACTTCGGCGTGACGAAGGCCTACGCGAGTTTCGAGGCGGACGAGACGGAACTCTCGCACATCGCGGCGGCGTACGAAGCGCGCGAGGAGTACGCCGAGGACCCCGAGATGCCCCGCTGTGAGGACGCGGCGGCGTGGCTCGCCGAGAACGGCGACCCGGACGTTCCGGCCGTCGAGACGACCATCTCGAAGCTCGAAAACGCCGGAATGGAGCCGCTTCGCCCCCGTGTTCGGTTCCTCGACCGCAACGCGACGGAAGCGGCATATGGGGCACTCATCGACGCCATCGAGGGCGAAAAGCGGGTGTTCGACGAGCACATCGACGTGTTCGATTACTCACGGGAGGAAGCGAAAGCCCTCGCCCGAGAAATCGAAATCGAGAACGACGGCTACGGCTTCATCATGCCCTCCTCGATTTACCATCGGTTCATGACCGGCCTGACGGGGGGCAAGATGTCCTCGTCGGTTCCGGCCAGCCACATCAGCCTGCTCGACGACCCCGAGGACGGCTACGACAAGGTAAAGTCCGCGACGACGGGCGGCCGCGAAACCGCCGAAAAACAGCGCGAGTTGGGCGGGAAGGCCGACGAATGTCCGGTGTACGAACTGTACGCCTACCTGCTCGCGGGTGACGACGACGAGTTCACGAAGGAGGTCTACGACGAATGTGTCTCCGGCGAGCGTCTCTGTGGCGACTGCAAGGAACAGGCCGCTCAACTCATGAAGGACTTCCTGGAAGACCACCAAGAGAAGCGCGAGGAGGCGGAAGAACTGCTGGACGGTTTGGACATCGAGTTGGAATCGTCACGCCGATAACCGATTCCCGATTTCGACGCTTCAGAAGTGTTTTGCGGGTTCGGTCTCTATCTCGAGCGTGATGTCACGGCTCCGCTCGTTCGAAGGTTTCGGTGTATCCGGTGTCGTCGTCGGTGTGTTTCTGATCTGGCTCGGGTTTCGAGACCAGATGTGCACTCCCGATAGTAGCGTCGGTAACCCCTGTGGTCCGAGTTTCATCCTCCTCATTCCCGGAGTCATCCTCATCCTCGTCGGTCTCGGTCTCTTCTTCCTGGGATACCAACATCAACAGTCCTCTGCAGCGGACGCCGACGGCTAATCGGACCGACCTCCAGGCGCTTGCTTACCGTTCGACGCATCGCGTTCGTATGGATTTCGATGATCGATACCATCATCCATCCGAGTCGGTATCCCCGTTATCGCCGTCCGAATCGGTGTCGCCATCGTCACTGTCAGAATCAGTATCCCCGTCGTCGCTGTCGGAGTCCGTGTCGCCATCATTGCTATCGGAATCCGTGTCTCCGTCGTCGCTATCGGAATCCGAATCTCCGTCGCTGCTACCCGAATACACGCGTCCATCACGGCTACCACTGCTCATCTTTCCCCCATCACTCTTCGAATCGGGACTCGGATTCGTTCCGGGTTCGGTCCTTCCAGTCCCCGATTTGGTCGAAGGAGGTGCTGTCTTGACGTCGAAACCGATGCTGTAGAGGATCACCGGCGGGAAAACGTATGCGGCAATCGCCAGTAGCGCGAACAGTCGGTTGACGAAGATGAGCAACCCGAATGCGGTGAGTGCCGCCGCGGAAGCCGCGTGAATCGCTGTATGGGTGTACTCGCGGTAGTATACCCACAGTCCGCGTAGCCACCGTCTCCCTGATGACAGTACTCCCCCTCCGATTGCGATGGCGGACATATCGAAACGTTCGCTTCCCACGGGTAAGAACTCAGCTACCACCGATGGCTGGTGTTCCCCCCGCGGTGCCCCGTTCTTATTTCTCCACCACGACGCACGGCGTGGCCGAATCGACGAACTCCTCGTCCTCGGCGTCCACCAGTTCCCAGTAGCTCCGCGTCTCGGCACTGGTCGCTTCTCGAACGGCCTCCTCGCTGATGATGTTCGCGCCGCTCAACACGAGTTCGAACGATTCTCTCCTTCTGCCCTCGAACTCCCGGTCGAACGTCTTTCTACTCTCTTCGTTCGGGTAGTTCAGAACGAGGTGGCCGCCCTCTCGGACGTGGCTGTACAGGCTCTCGATTGCCCGCTTCGGCTCGTTCACGAAGTAGAGCGTGGCGACGCAGTACACCACGTCGAATTTCCGATTCCTATCGAGATTTGGGAGCGAATCGACCGCGAAATGGAGGTTGTCCAATCCTGCTTCCGCCGCCTTCTCGGCGTTGTCC
>NZ_JBAWAC010000619.1:0-8725 GCF_049589095.1 Haladaptatus sp.
GCGTCGTTCCACTTGGCGACGAGCGTCGTCACCGCGAGGTCGCCGGTGACGTTGTTCATCGTCCGCAGACGGTCGAGGAGCGGATCGACCCCTGCGACCATCGCGATGGGTGCCAGCGGCAGACCGACCTGCTGGAACACGACGGTCATCATGATGAGGCTCGCACCCGGAACGCCAGCGGTACCGATGCTGGCGAGCAGCGCCGTGAGGAGGACGCTCAGTTGTTCCGTGAAGGTCAGCGATTTGCCGACCACGTTGGCCGCGAAGATGGCGGCGATGCCGAGATACATGGCCGTTCCGTCCATGTTGATGGTCGCGCCGAGCGGCAGCGAGAAGCTGTACACGTCGTCCTCGATGCCAAGGTTCTCGTCCGCGTTCGACATCGTTACCGGGAGCGTCCCGCTCGAAGAACGAATGCTGAGCGCCGTCATCATGGCGTCTCGACTCCCCTCCACGAAGTCGAACGGGGACTTCCGAACGAGTCCCATGAGGATGATGAGGAAGTACACCACCGACATCTGGATGGCGATGGCGATGGCGAGCGCGGCACAGAGCTTGAACAGCGAGGCGATGGCGTCGATACCGATCTCTCCGAAGAGGGCGGCCATCAGCGCGAACACGCCGATGACACCGTACTCCATCACACCCCAGACGACCTTGAACATCACCTCGGTACACACCTCGACGGAGTCGAAGATGTCCTCGACGCCGCTTTCCAAGGTCGAACCCGGTTCGGCCTCGTCACGAACGACGGTCAATCCGACGCCGAAGACGAGGGCAAAGAAGATGATGCCGAGCATCTTCCCCTCGGCCATCGCGTTGATCGGGTTTTCCGGGACGATGTTGAGGAGAACGTCCATGAGCGGCGGTGCCTGTCCGGGATCGACGTGTGCGTTTTGCGGGAGATGGATTCCGACGCCGGGGTTGATGAGGTTGGCCACGCCGAGGCCGACGGCGATGGCGATCATCGTCGTCAGGAGATACAGTGCGACCACCTCGCCCCCGATCTTCCCGAGGTTTTTCGGCGAGAGGTGCCGCGCCGCCATCACGAGCGTGAAGACGACGATGGGGACGATGACCATCTTCAGCAGTCGGACGAAGAGGTCGCCGAGCGGTTGAAGGTTCGTCGCCGGTTCCCCGACCACGAGGCCCACGATGGACCCGAGGACGAACGCCGCAGCGATACGATAGATGATGGGGACAGAGCGATAGCTTCCCCATGCCCGTTGTACAGTTCCTGCCATACGTCCTGGACATGACTCAAAAACACCGTAAAAGGTCTTTGGCCTTCGAAAGATATGTTCTGTAGAGAATAATATTCCAAAATAAATTGGATGGGTTATGGGATTTTGTAATCAATAAAAAGGACCGTCTCGTCGCGTCCCATCTCCGAACCCGTCCGAAGGGGAGTTACTCCCGTTTCACGCCGGGGTTCGTCACGGCACCGTTCGCCGCCGAACCGAACGCGGAGCCGTATTTCGCCAGCACCCCGGAAGTGTACTGCGGTTCTTTGGGTTCCCAATCGTCCAATCGCGCGTCGAGTTCGTCGTCCGAAAGGTTCACGGAGAGTTCGCGGTTGGGGATGTCGACGGTGATTTCGTCGCCGTCCTCCACGACCGCGATTGGACCGCCAGCGCGCGCCTCCGGAGCGACGTGACCGACCATCGGGCCGCGGGTCGCACCCGAAAAGCGGCCGTCAGTCAGGAGCGCCACGTCGTCCTCGTGTCCCTGTCCGACGACGGCCGCCGTCACGCCGAGCATTTCGCGCATGCCGGGACCGCCGCGCGGACCTTCGTTCCTGATGACGATCACGTCGCCAGACTGGACGCCAGTCTGGCTGCCCGCCGAGGTTCCCTCGGCGACGTCACCGGATTCGATGCCACCTTCCTGCACGTACTCCATCGCGTCCTCCTCGTTCTCGAAGACGCGGGCCGGGCCGGTGTGGTGGAACTTGTCCTCTCCCGTCACCTTCAGCACAGAGCCGTCAGGCGAGAGATTCCCTTTGAGGATTTTGATGGCTCCCTCCTCGTGGAACGGGTCGTCCACCGGACTGAGGAAGTCGACGTCCGCCTCCCCGGAGACCCCCAGATGGTCGAGTTCCTCCTCGATGGTGCGGCCCGTCACGGTCATCGTGTCCCCGTGAATCAGGTCGGCGTCGAGCAGACGGCGAAGGATGACGGGGATGCCGCCGATGTCGTGGAGGTCTTTCATCACCCGCGTTCCGCCGGGTTGGAGGTTGGCGATTTTGGGCGTCCGGCGCGAAATTTCGTCGAAGTCGTTGATGTCGAGTTCGATACCGGCCTCCGCCGCGAGGGCGAGCAGGTGGAGGACGGCGTTGGTCGACCCACCCATCGCCACCTGCACCGCGATGGCGTTCTCGAAGGACTCTCGGGTGAGGATGTCGGAAGGCTTGCGGTCGTTCTTCACCGCGTCCAGTGCGATTTCCCCGGCCCGTTCGGCGACCGTGTAGCGCTCCGGGGATTCGGCGGGCGGACTGGCGGAACCGAGCGGGGCGAAACCGAGGACCTCGCTCATGGTCGCCATCGTGTTCGCGGTGAACATCCCACCGCAGGACCCCGCGCCGGGACAGGCATCGTGTTCGAGTTCGACCAATTCCTCCTCGGTCATGTCGCCGTGTGAGACCGCACCGACGCCCTCGAAGACGTTCTGGACGGTGACTTCCCGCCCCTCGTGTTCACCGGGCATGATGGAACCGCCGTACAGAAACACGCTCGGAAGGTCAGTTCGGATGGCCGCCAGCATCATGCCGGGGAGGTTCTTGTCACAGCCAGCGACCGTGACGAGGGCGTCCATGCGCTCGCCGAAGGCGACGAGTTCCACGCTGTCGGCGATGACCTCGCGCGAGATGAGGCTGGCCTTCATCCCCTCGGTCCCCATCGAAATCGCGTCCGAGACGGTGATGGTGCCGAATTCGATCGGCATGCCGCCCGCCGCGTTCACGCCGTCGATGGCCGACCCCGCGACGTCGTTCAGGTGAACGTTACAGGGCGTCACGTCGGCCGCCGGGTTCGCCACGCCGACCATCGGCGAGGAGAGGTCCTCGTCGTCGAACCCCATCGCCCGAAACATCGCCCGGTGCGGGGCGCGTTCCGGCCCTTCGGTGACTTCTCGGCTTCGCAACGACTCGTCTTTCTCCGTGCTGTTTTCCATGGCTGTGAGTATGGGTAACGAGGTGTGTTAAAGCCTCCCGAATCGACAGACCTTGCTGTCGAATGCACGAAAGGGATTCGACGGGTTCACGCCCGACGTTGAGGGCGGGAGAACGAGGATCCGGTCGGTTTGAGCACGCGCCACGCGATGGGTGGACGGAACAGCGACGTTGGCGGTTGCTCCATCGTCATCACACGAAGGAACCGATGACCGTCGATACTGATGGCGGATCGTTTACCGCACTTCCGATAGAACCTCATCAACCACCTCCCGCGCCCGTTCGACGTGTTCGTCCGTTTCCTCGCACCCGGTTTCATCGACGTGTGAGAGCAGTAAAGCGGCTTGTGAGACGCGCTTTTCCACGACCGGTTCGGGTGCACCTCTGGCGTCTCCGACGACCGCTTGTGCTTCGCCGAGGTACTGACTCGGGCGTGTGGCGACCGGCAGGGATGCCGTCGCTTCCAGATGATGGTACAGGTCCGCGACGAGGTCGTGAAGGTCCGTGATGGTCTGTTTTCGTCGCCGCCGAAAAAAGAAGCTACTCCTCGCCGGTCTCGATGGGTGCGCGAACCAAGTTCCCCCACTCGGTCCACGACCCGTCGTAGTTGCGTACGTCGTCGAAGCCGAGCAGGTCGTGGAGCGCGAACCACTCGATGGCGGATCGTTCCCCAACTCGGCAGTACGCGATGACCGACTCCTCGCCGTCCACGTCGTGGTCGGCGTACAACTCACGCAGTTCGTCGGCGGACTTGAACCGGCCGTCGTCCTCGAACACTTCGGCGACCGGGATGTTACTCGCACCGGGGACGTGGCCGCCCCGTTGTGCGGTTTCCTTCTGCCCTTCCGGTGCGAGGATTTCACCGGTGAACTCCTCGGGGGAACGCACGTCCACCAGCGGAAGACCGGAGTCCATCGCCTTCTCCACGTCGTCCCGGTAGGCCCGAATGCTCTCGAACGGTCCTTTGGCGGTGTAGTTCACTGACGGATGGTTCGGCGAGTCCGTGGTCATCGGATAGTCGTTTTCGACCCAGTAGTCCTTCCCGCCGTTCAGCACGCGGGCGTCCTCGTGACCGTAATATTTGAACTCCCAGTAGGCGTACGTGGCGAACCAGTTCGGAATCCAGCCGTCGCCGTAGAACACGACGGTCGAGTCCTCGCTGATTCCGTACTCGCCGACCACCTCCTCGAAGTCCTCTTTTTTGAGGATATCCCGCTCGGTTTCGTCCGAGAGGTCCTCGTCCCAATGCATGCTGATAGCCCCGGGGATGTGTCCTTCGTCGTACCGTGACGGGAAGTCGGTATCGGGAATCTCAGGGCTGTTCACCTCCACGAGTCGGTACTCGGGGTCGTCGCTTTCGAACGCTTCGATGTTGTCCTCCACCCAATCCGCCGAGACGAGAACGTCGGTTGCGTACTCTGACATCGAACTCTGGACGACGCCCGTCGGCAAAACTGTCCCGGCCAAGGTCGCACCGAAGGGATTGCAGAACAACAGCCAGCAGTACTACTTTCGTCGACGGCGTTGGGGGAGGTATGTCACTGGAGTCGATACGCGAGACGGTCTCGACGCTTCGCGAATCGCGCGAGGCGATTCACGACGGCCGAATCGCCATCGAGGAGGCCAGAGTCGACCTTCACGCCCGCTACGACCGAGTCAAGCGCCGCATCGAGCGAGTCGACCGCGCTATCGACGTGCTCCGGCGAGACGGGCCGGACGCCGACCTCCGGGAACTGCTCGACACGCTCGACGGCGGTGTCGGGATGACCGAATTTCCGATCGGTTCCCGATGATCCGGAACGGGATTTCCTGACTACCGGTACGAACGTGCAGTCCGTACACGTTCGTTGGCCGGTACGCACATACTCCGTCTATACGTTCAATGATGTATCACGTGGTGTCTACCACGATCCCGGACTGGAAAGCGTAGAACGAGGGGGAGGAAGCGGATTCCCTCGGACACCGGGGAAATGTATATCGAAAGGCTCATGTCATATAGGGGTCTGAAATTTACAATAGAGAAAAATTATTTCCACAGGAGTGAACTTTAGACGGTCGTAATGGAAGTGAAGAAAGAGAATAGACAACATAAGCGGCAAATTTATAAACAATACCTCTCATATTTCACGTACAGGAGAGCTAGTTAATGTCCGAGGATACAGCCAAATACGGCAACGGAAAACCTGATTACGAGACGAACGGCGTCGAGAAGCCGACGCTGACCACGAGCGGGAGGGTCTCCCGATGACGCTCGGGACCAACCAAGACTGGTGGCCGGAGCACCTTCGGGTGGAGCTTCTCGACGACAACGCGCGGGACGTCGGCCCGCTCGACGAGGATTTCGATTACGCCGAGGCGTTCGAATCGCTCGACCTCGACGAAGTGAAGGCGGACATCGAGGACGTGATGACGTCGTCTCAAGACTGGTGGCCAGCGGACTACGGCCACTACGGACCGCTGTTCATTCGGATGGCGTGGCACAGCGCCGGGACGTACCGCACCTGGGACGGCCGCGGCGGCGCATCAGGCGGGCGTCAGCGCCTCCCGCCGATCAACAGCTGGCCGGACAACATCAACCTCGACAGGGCGCGTCGCCTGCTCTGGCCGGTCAAGCAGAAGTACGGCCGCGCGCTCTCGTGGGGCGACCTGATCGTTCTGACCGGGAACGTCGCGCTGGAGTCGATGGGCTTCGAGACGTTCGGCTTCGCTGGCGGCCGCGAGGACTCCTTCAAGGGTGACGACGCCGTCAACTGGGGTCCCGAGGACGAATGGGAAGGCGCTTCCCAGGACCGCTTCGACGAGGAGGGCGACCTCGACGACCCGCTCGGTAACACCGTGATGGGGCTCATCTACGTGAACCCGGAAGGCCCGCAGGGCGAACCCGACGTCGAGGGGTCGGCCCACAACATCCGCGAGACGTTCGGCAACATGGCGATGAACGACGAGGAGACGGTCGCGCTCATCGCCGGTGGCCACACCTTCGGGAAGGTCCACGGCGCGGACTCCGGCGACCACCTCGGTCCCGAGCCAGAGGCCGCACCCATCGAGGAGCAGGGTCTCGGCTGGGATAGCGACTACGGCGAGGGCAAGGGCCCGGACGCCATCACCAGCGGCATCGAAGGGCCGTGGACCACCGCACCGACCAAATGGGACATGGGCTACATCAACAACCTGCTCGACTACGAGTGGGAAGCCCACAAAGGACCCGGCGGTGCGTGGCAGTGGCGGCCGGTCGATGACGAGGCGAAGTCCACCGTTCCGGACGCCCACATCGCCGACGAGTCGGTCGACCCGATGATGCTCACGACCGACGTGGCGCTCAAGAAGGACCCTGAGTACCGGGACGTCTTGGAGCGCTTCCAGAACAACCCGGACGAGTACCAAGAGGCCTTCGCGAAGGCGTGGTACAAGCTCATCCACCGCGACCTCGGCCCGTCGTCCCGGTTCCTCGGCCCGGAGGTCCCGGACGAGGAGATGATCTGGCAGGACCCGCTCCCCGAAGCCGACTACGACCTCATCGGAGACGAAGCGGTCGCCGAACTCAAGCAGAAGCTCCTCGACTCGGAGCTATCCACCTTCGAACTGGTCAAGACCGCCTGGGCGTCGGCGTCGACGTTCCGCGGTAGCGACAAGCGCGGTGGCGCGAACGGCGCGCGTATCCGCCTCGAACCGCAGAAGGGCTGGGAGGTAAACGAGCCGGAACAGTTGGAGAGCGTGCTGGACACCCTCGAAGGCATCCGGGAGGAGTTCAACGGCTCGCAGTCCGACGGAACGAAGGTGTCGCTCGCCGACCTGATCGTCCTCGGCGGCACAGCGGCCGTCGAACAGGCAGCGGCCGATGCCGGATACGACGTGGATATCCCGTTCGAACCGGGACGGACGGACGCCACGCAGGAACAGACCGACGTCGAATCCTTCGAAGTCCTCGAACCGGACGCCGACGGGTTCCGGAACTACCTCGGCGACGAACACGAGCGCAAGCTCGAAGAGATCCTGATCGACGAGTCGGAACTGCTGAACCTGACCGCATCCGAAATGACGGTCCTTGTCGGCGGCATGCGAACGCTCGGCGTGAACTACGAGGACAGCGACCTCGGCGTCTTCACCGACGAGCCGGGAACGTTGACTAACGACTTCTTCGTGAACCTGCTCGGAATGGACCACGAGTGGGATCCGGTCTCGGACGACGAACAGGTCTTCGAGCTCCGCGACCGCGAGACGGGTGACGTCGAGTGGAAGGCGACCCGCTTCGACCTCATCTTCGGATCGAACTCCCGACTCCGCGCAGTCTCGGAAGTCTACGGTGCCGACGACGGCGAGGAGAAGTTCGTGCGTGACTTCGCCGACACGTGGAGCAAAGTGATGAAGCTCGACCGCTTCGACCTCGAATAATCGCGGCGCTATCGAGAACCGACGCATCGACGGACGATTATTTCTTTTTCGTGGAATCGGACACTACTTCGAGTGCCTACGATACTTTTCCAGAATTGCAATAGTAAAAACAGAAACGGAGTTCGGGAAACATTGATGTCCCGACACACCACAATCTACTTCGATGACAGGAAAATTCTCGCTTGAAGCCCTCGCACGCCTTCCCGAGTTCAACAGTCCGGTGGCCGCACCCGACGGCGAACACGTCGCCGTCTACTACGACGGCACTGGCAGAAACGAACTCCACCTCATCGACGTTTCGACGGGTGAAATGCGGCAGGTGAGCGACGGCGAGGTTCCCCGAAACGCCCGGCATCCGCTCGAATGGGGACCTGACAGCGACCGGATTTACTTCCACTTGGACGACGCGGGCGACGAACAGAATGACATCTGGGAGATGGACCTCGACGGCAACGCCGCACCCGTCGTCGAAGACTCCGGACAGTGTCGACTCACCGATGTTCACGACGGAACACTGCTCTACACGAGCAGTGTTGGCGGGCAGATGAACCTCTATCGTTACGACCGCGAGACGGGAGCGAACGAACGACTCACGGAGTACGACTTCGGGGCGTACTCCGGGTTGTCCTCCCCCGACGGCGACCGAATCGTCTATATGACGAACGAATCGGACGATATGGCCAACATAGACGTGTACATCGCCGACGCGGACGGATCGAATCCCCGTGCTCTCGAAATCGGCGTCGACGGCAGCGAGAGTTACGCGGTAGACTGGTCCCCCGATGGGACGAAACTCCTCGTCGCCGACAATGCACCGGACAAGACGCACTGTGGCGTCTACGACCTCGAAACGGAATCGGTCGAATGGTTCGGCGACGGCGAGTACGTCGAAGACGCCATCGCGTTCCTCCCGGACGAAAACGGCTTCCTCGCGCTTCGCAGACGACGTGCCGCCGTCGTTCCGCTGGTGTACGACTTCGACGGAACCGCGACGGAACTCGACATGCCGACGGGTGTCGCCTCGTTCACCAGTTACGGGGACGCCGCGCTCGTCGGCGACGAACGCGTCTTAGTCCACGGAACGACGCCGACGCAGCGACCCGCGCTGCTCGTCCACGACCTCGAATCGGGAGCGACGGAGACGCTCATCGAACCCGTCTACGG
>NZ_JBAWAC010000620.1:0-4768 GCF_049589095.1 Haladaptatus sp.
GAATTCCCTCCCTCGAATAGGAAACCCGAACCACAAGACAGTGCTGGATATATGTGTAAGTATTCTTATATATTGTGCAGCGCATAACAGATGTATGCGTGTCGTCCAAGTGCTCATCCCCGAGGGAGACCGAGCGAACGTCCTTGCGGCACTCGACGAGGAGGGGATCGATTATGCAGTCTGGGAAGAAACCGGTCGTGGCGATTTCGAAGCGCTCGTCTCGTTCCCCGTCCCCGAACCCGGCGTCGAACCCGTGCTCGATAGTCTGTACGCAGCGGGGATCAAGGAAAAATCGTATACTCTCGTCATGCCGACTGAGACGGTGGTCTCCGAACGAATCGGGGCGCTCAAAGATCGGTATCGGGGGTACCGTATCTCGCGTGACGAACTCATCGCGCGTGCTGAGGACCTCGCCCCCGAATCCTCCACGTTTTTCATTTTCCTCATCGTAAGCACGCTGATAGCGACGACTGGGTTGCTCCTCAATTCGGCAGCGACTATTATCGGGGCGATGGTCATCGCGCCGCTCATGGGACCGGCGATTTCGGCCAGCGTCGGGGCCGTCCTCGCGGACAGGGAGATGACGACACGGGGCGTGAGACTGCAAGTAACCGGTCTATTTGCCGCAATCGTGACGGCTGCCGTTCTGGGCCTACTGTTGAAAGAGACGATGTTCCTACCGCCGACCGATATTCGAACGATTCCACAGATCCTCGAACGTACTTCACCGAATTTCCTCTCGCTGTTCTTGGCACTCGGATCGGGTGTCGCCGGTGCCGTGAGTGTCATACGGGGAGCGGGGTCGTCACTCGTCGGGGTCGCAATCGCAGTGGCGCTCATCCCTCCTGCCGCCACCGCGGGCCTCGGTCTCGCGTGGGGCGATCCCGGAATCGTCCTCACCGCTGGCGTTCTCGTGCTGGTGAACTTGCTCGCGATCAACCTCTCGGCGCTCATTTTGCTGTGGCTCGCGGGGTATCGCCCCGAGAAAGGAAAACATGAGATACAGGCCCGACGGGCCGTTCGTACTCGAATCGCGACCGTCGTTCTCGGCCTCGTCATCCTGTCCGTCGTGCTCGGCACCGTCACGTGGGCGTCGTTCGGAGTCGGAACCGTGAAGACCGACGTAAATACGGAGGTCAAAGCGATGTTCAACAGCGGCCAATTCGGTGGCCTGGAGTTCGAACAAGCGACCGTGAACTACGATATCGACGAGGTCCTTCTCGGCCACCCAGCAGACGTGACAGTCGTCGTGTCGTACGGGCCGAACGGACGAATACCACCGGACATCGCTCAACGGATCGATGAGCGGCTAACGAAAGCGACCGGACACGAAGTCATCGTACATGTCGAGTTAGTACAAGGGCAGGATTCGACCTGACACGGAACCCTATGGATTAGTGATAATTCTTGTTTGCTGGTTACACTCGTTGGCCTCGTTCGGTGCGAACAAGTACTATAGTGGCTAGTGTCGTACCGGTCTCGCATGGACTACTTCGAGGTCATCCGTCGCCGTCGGATGGTGCGGAACTTCCGTGACGACCCCCTCGAAGCGTCGAAGTATCTTCACAGCCGGTGGTTCATCGCATCTGCTCCAGCGATCGGACGGTATCCGACATGATCCACGCCGTCTCACTATCAGGTTCCTCGATACAGATCGCAAAGAACGAATCACGGCCGTTATCGACGGTTATTCGATACCCA
The DNA here is from genome assembly GCF_049589095.1 of Haladaptatus sp. Taxonomy (NCBI): domain Archaea; kingdom Methanobacteriati; phylum Methanobacteriota; class Halobacteria; order Halobacteriales; family Haladaptataceae; genus Haladaptatus; species Haladaptatus sp. Next base: position 1,702 of record NZ_JBAWAC010000620.1, read on the forward strand.
CTACTTACCAATTCTGGGTCCCCGTCAAAAGACGGTTTAGGGGCGTTCACACTTGCCCTCAGAGTTGACCGTAGATAACGACAGTGGATTGTATCGCTACCCAACGAACGGGAGATTTCGGGCACGGATGGTGTGAATTGCTCTATAACACCCTCGTTGTCAAAGTTGACCTCTTAATTTCTATAGTCCAAAAATATATATTTACATGTGTTTTCTGTGGCTGTCTCGATTCGATGCGCGAAGAAACCACGCGGCGACGGATGCTCGGCGGGATCGGACTGACCGGTGCGTACAGCGTCTTCGGAAACCGGCTCCGGAGTTGGAACCGAGACCACCACGAGCGGAAGAAGAAAGGAAACGACGGCAACACTCACGATGAGAACTGTGGTCGGATAACGAACGCCTGTGTCGAGGTCACGTCGCTCGACATGTCCGGTCTCTCGCTCGGACACACCACGTTCCGAAACGGGTCGACTCGTGGTAAGACGCTCGACCTTTTCGTCAGTCCCGGGAGCGGGGCCGCCGCCCCCGCCGACGGCTCGACCGATCGCTTCTACGCGGTCGGTGACCGCGGACCGAACATCCACCACGATGATGCAAAGGAGGTTACCGGTCTCGATCCCTCGTTCTTCGGAGACCAGTCCGGCGGGAAGATCTTCACCGATCCCGGTTATACGCCGTCGATCTACGAGATCGAACTCGGTCATGGGACGCCACGCGTCGTGAACACCATCCCGCTCGCGGACACGGACGGACACGACATCACCGCCATCAGCAACCCGTTGACGGTGACCGACACCGAGGTCGCTTACTCGATGAACGGGGCACGCATCCCGTACGACCCGAACGGGATGGACGTCGAAGCGGTCGCCCAACTCACGGACGGCACCTTCTGGATCGCCGAGGAGTACGCACCGAGCCTCGCACACGTCGACGCCAACGGGAGGATACTCGACCGTATCGTCCCAGCGGGCGTCGACACCGACCTCTCGGATGCCACGTATTCCGTGACGGGCGACCTCCCGGCGATCATCCGCCGCCGAAAGCTCAACCGTGGGATCGAAGGGTTCGGCGTCACACCCGACGAGAGCGCGATCTTCTTCGCGCTGCAGAGCCCGCTTGCAAACCCGGACGTCAACACGTCGAACACGTCTCGGAACGTCCGCATCTTCCGGTTCGATCTCGATTCCAAATCGGTCACCGACGAGTACCTCTACCGACTCGATCTCCCGGGTACCTTCGAGAAGGACAACGCGGACGGATCGCCCGATCAGCACGACGTGAAGGTCAGCGAACTCAAGGTTCTCGGTGAGGAGACCCTGCTCGTCCTCGAACGCGTGAATGAGACGATGAAGCTCTATCGGGTCAATCTCGACGGCGTCTCGACGGTTCCCGAGACGTTCGACGATGTAAATACGACGCCGACGCTCGAATCGCTCGACGCTACCGGTCTCGCGGACGCGGGCGTCGAAGCGGTCCCGAAGGACCTCACGTTCGACACCGACGACTACGACGGCCTCCCGTCGAAGATCGAGGGTGTCGCCATCCTCGACGACCGGGAATTCGTGCTGATGAACGACAGCGACTTCGGACTCGGAGATGCGACCCCGCAAGTCGTCAGCGTCCGTCACCACCGATCGCTGTAGAAGGTCAACTCGGACGTACGAACCTCCCGTAGAGCGTCGTCATCACTCACCCTTTCGGTACCAGAGACGACATCCCCACTCGACTGGTTGCAATATCTGCCCATCTCGAACAGACTATATGCGTTTGAGTACCATACCAAAGTGGATATCATGACCAGTGATCGATTTATTCGGGGGCTCCCCCGAACTAACCCCACTATCTGATTCTGACGTACAGTTCCTCGACACCACGCTCCGCGACGGCGAACAAGCGCCGGGAATCTCGCTTACGCCGACAGACAAAGCCAAGATTGCCCGCAAACTCGATGCGACTGGTATCAGTGTCATCGAAGCCGGGAGCGCTTGCACCGGAGAAGGCGAGAGAGAGACGATTTCGAGGGTAACCGACCTCGACCTCGACGCGATGGTGACGAGCTTCGCCCGCGGCGTCAAACACGACATCGATCTCGCGCTCGACTGCGGGGTCGACGGTGTGAACCTCGTCGTTCCCGCGAGCGACCGCCACATCGAGGGAAAGGTCGGGACCACGCGCGACGAAGTGATTCAAACGACGGTCGAACTCACCGAATACGCCAAGGATCACGGTCTCTGGCTGGAAGTCCTCGGTGAGGACGGCTCACGGGCCGACCTCGATTTCCTCGAACGATTGATGAGCGCGGGCATCGAGGCGGGTGCTGACCGAATCTGCTACTGTGATACGGTCGGACACGCGACCCCGGAACAGGCCGGGAACGCCGTTTCCCGGTTGGCTCAGCTCGGTCCGACGAGTACCCATACCCACGACGATCTCGGGCTGGCGCTGGCGAACGCATTCGCGAGCATCGAGGCCGGAGCGGATCTCGTTCACGCAACCGTCAACGGGATCGGTGAGCGTGCAGGTAACGTCGCACTTGAGGAAGTTGCCATCGCGCTCGATCACGGGTACGATATCGAAACGGTCGAAACCGCACGACTGTACGATCTCGCACAGACGGTCGCGACGGCAACCGACGTTCCGCTCGCACCGAACAAAGCCGTGGTCGGCGAGAACGCATTCGCACACGAGTCCGGCATCCACACCGACGGGACGCTCAAGGACGAGGCGATGTACGAGCCGTACCCGCCGGATACCGTTGGTCGTGAACGCCGACTCGTCCTCGGAAAACACGCCGGCAGAGCGGGTGTCCGTTCGGCACTCGACGAACACGGCGTCAGCGTGTCCGGTGACGAACTCAATGCGATCGTGGAGCGAGTGAAGGCGATCGGCGAACGAGGACGACGCATCACCGACACCGACCTGCTCGCAATCGCCGACGAGGTACAAGGTCGTGAACGCGACCGGCCGATCGAACTGCGGGATCTAACCGCCACTAGCGGAGGTGCGACACCAACCGCGAGCGTTCGACTGGCCGTCGACGGCGAGGAGCACGTCGCCAGTGGCG
>NZ_JBAWAC010000621.1:0-19991 GCF_049589095.1 Haladaptatus sp.
TTGCATCTGTGCCCGGCCACGACCCAGTCGGAAGTGCTTTTTCAGGAGCGACGTGAGCGACGAGCGAGCGGGATGATACATCGTGATCGCTGGCTGGTAGTGCTGACCGAACCCGGCATCGTACACCCGGTTGCCGAACTCCTGGTCCTCGCCGGAGAACAGACGCTCGTCGAAGTTGCCGACTTCGTCGAACACTTCGCGTCGGGTAAATAGACAACCCGTTCCCGAGAACTGCTGTTCCTCGATATACTTCTGGATAGGAAAACCGAAGATCTGGTTGTACTTCGCGGTGAGGGTGTCCTTTTCGTCTTCGACGTAGATTTCGACGTTACAACCCATGTAGTCCCAATCGTTGGATTCCATCGACGCGATGGCGTGCTCGAGCCACGTTTCCTCGACGGTCATGTCGGCGTCGATGAACGCGAGGATGGACCCCTCGGACTCGGCGACGCCTGTGTTACGAGCGGCGGCGGGACCCTGCACCTCGTCTTCGACGAGCAGCTGTACGAGATCGGGATACTGCTCTTCGTAACTCCTGATGACATCCTGCGTGTCGTCCGTGGAGCCGTTGTCCACGGCCAACACTTCGTACGCCGCTTTTGGATACGTCTGGTCGATGACGGCATCGAGCGTCATGCGAATGCCCCTCGGGTCGTTATAGACCGGAATGATAACAGAGATAAACGGCGGCTCGGAAGGCATATCGTCACACTGCGTTAGCATGCATATAGCCCCTTCGGTTCCCCATATGCACAACGTACAATACTGCCGACACGAGGTTGCATTCCAAACGCGCATCGAATAAATCTTTCGCGGGAGGGGTTCCCATGGGACCACCTTGTCAGATGTCTCATACTAATCGGGGGGATAGCGGGGGGAAGACGGCGGTGGCGCTCGAAGTCGTGAACGAGATGTCCCAGGGACTGCTCGTCGTAATCGAACGACTATCGGTTACCGACTCGCGACTGATTTCCCCTTTCTTTTTTCGACGCAATCGGAAACCGGTTTACCGCGTGACTCCCACGGATGAGATATGGACGTACTTTCGGCGGCGCGGCGGGTCATCGCGGAGGATCCGGTGTGTGATGCCTGTCTCGGTCGCCAGTTCGCCGACCGAAGTTTCGGGCTGACGAACACCGATCGTGGACACGCCCTCCGGGTTGCGGTCGCACTGGAGGACGACGAGGATTTCGAGGAATCCGACGAGGAGTGTTGGGTCTGTGAAGGACTCATCGACGAGTTCGATGCGTACGCGGAACAGGTCGCGGAGGCCCTCGCCGAGGTCGGATTCGAGACGTATCAGGTCGGAACGCGGGCACCACCGCTCGTGGAGGAGAACGAGGTCCTGCTCCGCGAGCTAGCGGACCTGCCCGAGGACACCGGTGAGCTGTTCAAATCCGAATTCAACCGCGAGGTCGGCAAGCGTGTCGGACGACTCACCGACACGGAAGTCGATTTCGACCGCCCGGACGTGCTCGCGCTCCTCAACCTCGAACGCGGCGACGTGGACGTGCAGGTGAACCCCGCCTTCGTCTTCGGCCGCTATCGAAAGCTGGAACGGGACATCCCCCAAACGAAATGGCCCTGCCGCGAGTGCGGCGGGTCGGGCAAGCAACTCGCCGAGGGCGGCGGCGAGGAATCCTGTGACTACTGCGGCGGCAGCGGCTTCCTCTACGACGAGAGCGTCGAACAACTGACGACGCCACCTGTGCTGGAGGCGATGGACGGCGAGGAGGCCATCTTCCACGGCGCGGGCCGCGAGGACGTGGACGCATTGATGCTCGGGACGGGACGCCCGTTCGCCATCGAGGTCAAGAAACCGCGACGGCGTCGCCCCGACACCGACGAACTCGAAGCGGAGATCAACGAGTTCGCGGACGGAAAGGCGGAGGTTGACAGTCTCACCCTCGCCACGCACGACATGGTCGAGCGCGTGAAGGGATTGGATGCGAGCAAGACCTACCGCGCGCAGGTGGAGTTCGACGAGGCCGTTGCGGAGAAGGACCTCGCGGCCGCCATCGAGGAACTGGACGGCGCGACGATCGATCAGTTCACCCCGAACCGGGTGGACCACCGCCGGGCCAACCTCACGCGTGTCCGCGAAGTTTACAGTATCGAGGGGCACATGGACGACGAGCGTCACGGAGAAGTCGAAATCCACGGCGAGGGCGGCCTCTACATCAAGGAACTCGTCAGCGGCGACGAAGGACGCACGGAGCCGAGTCTGGCCGGACTACTGGGTGTCGGCGCGGAAGTCACGGCGCTGGACGTGGTCGCCGTCGAAGGTGAGGACGAGATATTCGGTCACGACGATTCTCTGAAAGAGTAAATAGCGGGAAGCGACGGTGGGGACCGATTCCGACCCATCGAATCCGACTGATTTCGGTTTGAGAAGGTGTTGGAAGTGGATTTTTTGTTATCTCTGGTCTGATAGTCCTCATTTTGACCCTTCTGTGATTTCAGTTCCTGAGTGACAGTCACCGAATCCCCCGCCCGCTACGCAAAGAGGTGTTTGATGATTTTGTTCGAATTGCAGTTACCAAGAAGCAGACCGCCTCGAAAGCCCCGTCCGTTCGCGGTCGCTGTGCAGGATATCCGCGCTCTCCGCAGCAGTCGCGCGGATAGAGCCTGCACAGACGACTAAACAAGCGCGACCGGACGGCCCCTTTTATCCACCCGACTACCACCGCAACTACCCACACACCTCCCCAACCGACTCCCTCCGCCGCTCCTTTTCAGTCGCAGCGTCACTCATCCCTCGCGCGCGTTTCTCGCACGCGCCGCTTGGCTGAACGGGATAGCTGATACTAATCAACCACACGGTGCGCGAAGTCCTCGTGAACGAATATGAGCGAGTGGCTCGTCAGAGCGTTGCTCTGACCGTGGCGCATCCCTGGTGCGCCCGCGCGAGGGACGAGCGACCAAAGTTCCGGTGAGCGACGGAGGAGAACGGGAGCACGGAAGAGCGAAGCTCTTCCGGAGGGAGCGAGGAGGCTGGGGAGGCGTGTGGTCGGTCGCGGTGCGGTATTCATGCGGCTCGGTAGCTGTGGTCTGAGAATAAGTGGTAGTCTCTCGAAGCGAACAGGTGAAGACTTTCGGAGCCTGGCACTCAGCAATCGCAACTCATCTTCCTAGTAACCACATCAAAAAATAATTGTGAAAATCACATCCCTTCCGTCGGTGAATCAGAAACGACCATGGTGTCCCACTCCCATCGTCCGGTCGTGTTCGGTGTAGACGAAGCGGGGCGCGGGCCGGTGTTGGGGTCGATGTTCGCCGCGGCAATCGCGGTTGACGACCCCGCGGCCCTCCCCGACGGCGTGGACGACTCGAAGAACCTCTCGCCGGAGCGCCGGGAGGCGCTCGCGGCGGCGATTCGCGCGGACGAATCCATCTCGGTCGGCGTCGCCGAGATCACGACGGAGCGGATCGACGACCCCGAGACAGACATGAACACGCTGACCGTCGCGGCCCACGTCGAGGCGATTTCGCGGGTCGCCGCCGACGGAAACGGGAACTGCGCGCGCGGAATCGTGGACGCCTGTGACACCAGCGAAGCACGATTCGCCCGGCGGGTTTCGGCGGGCGTCGAAGAGAGGGGAGGAATCGAGGGGGAAATAGAAATCGACGGGACGGTCGAAATCGAGGCGGAGCACGGGGCGGACGAGACCCACGCCATCGTCGGTGCGGCGAGCATCGTCGCCAAGGTCGAGCGGGACGCGCACGTCGCGCGACTCGCCGAGAAACACGGCGCGGTCGGCAGCGGCTATCCGAGCGACCCCAACACCCGAAAATTCCTGCGCGAGTACGTCGAAGCCAACGGCGAACTGCCGGGCTGTGCCCGCACCTCGTGGCGGACGAGCAAGGACGTGCTGGCCGCCCGAGAACAGTCGGGACTCGATCAGTTCTGATTTTCGACGGTCATTTGCCGACCAGCGTGGATATGGCTCGTTTGAGCGGTGCGGTTTTCGAGGGCGCATACTCTTCGACGAGGTTCGTCAGGTCGCGGCGGAACGGTCCCGGATCGTCCCGGGAGAAGTAATCGAAGTTCGGGTCCGTGGCCAGCGAGAACAGGACGCGAGCGACGGCGCTGGGAACCGACGGCCGTTCGACGTGGTCGTAATCGTCGCGCAGCAGGCTGACGAGGTAGACGAGTTCGCCCCGAAGGATGTGGCTCCCCGTGCCGACCGTGTAGCCGTAATCCGGTTTTCGAACCCCGTTTGCGAGTTGATAGTAGCGATACGGGAAGTCCACGCCCGCGTGGACCCCGAGTTGTAGCGATCCCCAGAAGCGCGGGTTCACTTCGAGTAGCTTGAACCCGCCGTCGCGCGGGTCGTGGCGGAACTCGACCATCGCGGGGCCGTGCCAGTCGAGCGCCGACAGGAGCCGAACGCCCTGTTCGTGAAGCGTGGGTATCGACACGGCCCGCCGAAAGACGCTCGCACCGCCGGAGTAGGTGTAGCTCCGGATTCGCTGGTGCTGGAAGGTGACGACCGGTTCGCCGTGGTCGAAGAGGGCGAAAAAGCCGTACTCCGTCCCGTCGGGGATGCACTCCTGGACGATTGGGACGTGGCCCATCTCGGCGATCAGGCGGTCCTCGTCGGGGGTATCAAGTTCGTCTGGATCGCCGGAGACGAACCGCACGCCCGGATACTGCGTTCGGTTGTCGCGGACGAGCACGGTGTACCGGGATTTTACGACCGTGTCGTTGCGCCAGTCGTCCCACTCCGTGAGGAGCTTCGTCTCCGGAATCGGAATCCCGACCTCCTCTGCCCGCTGAAACAACCGGTTCCGGTCTCGTGCGGACTCCATCGTCTCGAAGTCGGGCCACGGCGTGGCGACGTGCTCCGCGAATCGCTCCCGGTATTTCGAGAGGACGTAGCTCTCGGGTTCCCGGAGCGGAACGATGGTCTCCACGTCAGGCCGTTCCGCGAGCGATAGCAACCCGTCCCGATAGCCCTCGATGTCGTCGGTCGGTGCGGGAAGGGACGCGCGTTCGTCGACGTACTTCGACGCGAACGCGGGCGAGTCGGGGGATTCGGAAGCCGCGATGACGGGGATTCCCTTCCGACCGAGCGAACGGATACACGCGAGGCTGCTTCCCGCCGCGATGGCCGGGACGACGACGCTCATGCGCTCCGGTCCTCCGCCCGCGTTCCCTCCTTCGTGACTTTCCCATTCACTACGTCGTTCTCGCTTACCTCGCTTTCCCCGTCTTCGACGGTTGCCAGAAACGCATCCACCGCGCCCGTGACTTCGCCATACACCCGCCGGAACGTGGCCCGGTTGGCGTCGTACGGGTCCTCGATTTCGAACTCCGGGGAGGAGTCGAACGACCGCACGAAGTAGGCTTTTTCGAGCGCGTCAGGGTAGTCGCGTTTGAGATACCAGTAGTTCCACGCGTCCATGAGCAGGACGAGGTCGCTCTCGCGCAACATGATCTCGTCCACGCACTGCGAACGGTGATCGGACAAATCGACACCGAGTTCCCCCGCGGCGGCGACCGCCGCGTCGGGACTCGACCGGCCTTCCTTTTCGATGAACCCGGCCGAGCGAACGGTCGAGCAGTCGAACTCCGACGTCTGCAGTCGCTCCCGAAGATAGCGCTCGCCGAGCGGACTGCGACAGATGTTTCCGAGGCAGAGAAACAAAACCGCCGGTTCGGGAGGAAGCGACCGTACCGCCTGCGCCGTGTCTCGTGGGTGAGCGTCCGGCCGCAGACGCAGCCGCTCCATCTCCACGGCGACCCGTCGTCTGCCGTGCTGGAGGTATTCCAACATCGTCCCCGGTTCGACGCTGTGGCGGTTATAAGGGAAGCATCGTTTCGGGAGTAGACGGTGCCTACGGTGGCCGTAGGTGATGAATACTGAATTCGATGAGGCCGAAAAAAGTCGCGTTTCGGTCGGGTTATCTGTCCGTCAGCAGGTAGCGCAGGATGTCACCGTACGCCGGTCGCGTCACCAGCACGCCGATGAGGACGCCGAGGATGGTGATGAGGGCGAACCCTTGTAGGTCGCCGAGCGAGAGGACTGCCAGCGGACTCATGGCGATGATGGTCGTCGCGGCGGCGGCCCCGATGACCCAGAACGCCTTGCGGAAGCGCGACTGGAAGACGCGCGAGGAACTGACTTTTCCTTCGCTCATCACCTCGTCGGCGATGATGATGAGGTCGTCCACCCCGGTCCCGATGACCGCGATGAACCCCGCGATGTGCGAGAGGTCGAGCGGCAAACTGATCGCCGCGGCGAAGCCGAGCAGAATGAACACCTCCGAAAGCGCGGTCAGAATCATCGGCAAGGCGACTTCCTTCTTGCCGTAGCGGATGAAGACGACGCCGCTGACGGCGAGCACCGCCGCGATACCCGCGAGGAGCGAGTAGAGTTTGAACTGGCTCGCCAGACTCGGCGCGAGGTAGGTCGTCGAACCCGCCTGCGTGTTGAGCGAGGCCGGAAGTGCACCCGCCTGCAGGTTGATCTGGATCTTACGCGCCTCGGAGGCGTTGTGACCGGTCGTAATCGTGAACGTCGGGTTGTTTTGGAAATCGCCGTTGTTGATGGAGCTTGCGAGGCTTCCCATACTCACGCCGGACACTATTTTTCCGTCGGTTTCCGTGTAGAGACAGTATCCCGTCTGGTTCGCGGGTTCTGCTGGGTAGTTACAGCTCCCGACACCCTCCGAACTGGTGAATCCGCGATCCTTCATCACCTTGGAGAAGTACTTCGCACCGCCGTCGGTGAGCGAGACGCTGACGCCCCACGTTTGGTCCCGCTGGCTCTGTTGTGCAGGCCCGACGTTGGTGATGTTCTGTTTGGTGATCACCGTCGTGTTCGCGGTGCCGTTGTCCGTCGGATAGTGGGCGACGATGGACACCTGACCGCGGTGGGTGACCAAATCCTGCATCTCCGACTCGTTCGCGTTCGGCATCTCGATCTGGATGTAGTGGTCGCCGTTCGCGGCCGTGACCTGTTGGACGCGGCCACCGGCGAGTCCGGCGCGGGAGATTTTGTCGCTCAACACCTTGACGATCTCCGAGCGGGTCTGTGCGGTCACTCCCTGTCGAACGGTGCCGTGCTTGATGTTCGCGCCGTCGAGCGCGGATGTCAGCTGTGCCGGTTTGACGTTCTTCGAGTACACCTCGACGGTACCGACGGTCGCAGACTGCGTGGCCCGGAACTTCACGTCCGCCTGGCCGACGCCCTTGATGTTGTTGGCGACGCTCTTCTGGAGGTCGGTTTGAGAAGTTCCGTTGGCGATGTGTACCTGTTCGGCGGTGACGCCGTTGACCGGCGCACGGATTCGCGTCCCGCCCGCCAGTTCGAGCCCGTACTTCAGGTTGGTCGGACCGGAAGAGGTGGCGTTTGCGGAAAGGCTGTTACTGCTCCCACCCTGCGGGACGAAGAGCGCGAACGCGCTCCCGAGCAGGAGGATGAGGAGCAACCCGGTACGCCAATGGTCGCGGATGCTCATCGCGCCACCCCTTCGTATTTGTACCAGCGAAGGAGGCTCAAATTGAGCATGTAGGTGTTCATGAGGTCGGTCGCCAGTCCCATCACGAGGATTACGCCGATGGACGTGAGAAGCCCGATCTGGAAGAAGGCGGACACGAGGGTCATCACGGCCATCGCGGCGAGCGAGGTGACCGTCATCGTCACACCGGTTCGCATCGCGCGGTAGGTGCTCTCGTAGAAGTCACCCGAGCGCCGGAGGACGTGATTGTTGAGCAGGATGTCCGAGTCCACGCTGTAACCGATGAGCATCAGGAGCGCGGCGACGGTACCCAGTGAAAGCTTGATGCCGAATACGTCCATCAACGCGAGCGGAATCACGATGTCGCCGAACGCGGAGATGACGACGGCGATGGAGGGGACGAACGAGCGGAACATCAGGAAGACGATAACGCTCATCCCCACGAACGCCGCGACGATACCGTACAGCGCGAGTTGCTGGGCACCTGCCCCGAAGTTCGCGGACGTACTCTGCTTCGAGAGTATCTGGTACCCGTTACTCTGTGCCTGATTCGTCAACGAATTCGTATCAGTACTTTGGAACGTGACGATGTACACGTTGTTTTGCGATGCTGACGGCGTCACCGACGCGACCTGAGAATCGAACGACGTCTCGATGTGATGTTGGGACGCGGTCGTCTGAATTCTCATTTCCGTTCCGCCTGTAAAATCGATGCCGGGCGTCACTGGTGCGCCGGTTGCCATGTACCAACCGGCGAGGACAAGCAACGCCAGCACGAGAATGGCGAGGGGAACCCCCGCTAATTGCCGATTCGAGTACCGGGTGTAATCGACCTCCGGTACTTGAAACTCTACCATAACGGATGGGTCCGGGACGGCCCTGAATAAGCTTTCTTAATTACTACGGCCAAAACAGTCATGCGAAACGGGAGTGTGAAGAGGAAAAAGTCGTACGAAGGCATAATTGTCTCGCGCTCCTCTACATCACTATGGCGACAGAAAACGCACAGCAGACGAGCGAATCGGCGACCCGAGTCGTCGTCTCGTATCCCGAGGATCTGAGCAACTGGGGGCGGTTCCAGGTCGGGACGAGGCATTTCCTCGCGTACCTTCGGAAGACGAAGGATCACGTCCAAGCGGGCGACGTGTGGGAGGAGTTCCTCGACGTGGGCTGTTGTGGTGATACGCTCGACGTCCCGCTCCACGTCGAATCCGTGGAAGGCGGCGAGCGGATGGGACCGGAAACCGAAATCGTCTACGAGGTGCGGGAAGCCTGTGGAATTCGCGGCGGGTGGCAGGTACAGAGCGCTGGCGGCCCGAACGAGATCTAAAACTGCTCGTCGAAGAACGCCTCAACATCGGCCCGCGTCGGGGACGTCCGCGCCCCGGCAGCCATCGACGTGAGCGCGCCACAGGCGTTGGCGAACTCCAGCGCCCGTTCGTAGTCGGCCGAGTCGAGCAAGGTGGTGATGAACCCCGCCGCGAACGCGTCACCAGCACCGGTCGAATCCACCGATTCGACGCCGAATCCGGGGTGGGTGTAGACGCCTTTGGTCGTGTCGACCCGCGCGCCGTTCCGACCGTGTTTGATGACGACGACCCGCCCGTGGAGTTCCGAGGAGGGGTGTTCCAGATCACGGTCGAGAATCGTCGCTGCCTCGCGGTCGTTCAGAAAGACGATGTCGGAGTAGGCGAGCGCCCGCGAAAAGTCCCGTTCGGCGAGGCGACGGCCGGGGTCGAAACTGACGGTCACCCCGGCTTCCGTCGCGATTCGAGCCAGTTCCGCCGCCGTGTCCGGTCGTTGGCTGGTCAGGTGGAGGTGGTCGGCCGCACGGACGTATCCGGGTTCGACGTCGTCCGGTGCGATGGTTTCGTTCGCACCCTCGTTGCCGAGCACCATTACCTCGCCACTTTCGTCCACGATCAGGTACTTCGTCGTGGTCTCGATGCCCGTTACTTCGAGGACGTGCGTACAATCGACGCCTGCGCTCGTGAGTTCGCGTTGCACCAGCAGACCGTTGTCGTCCGAACCGACGCTCCCGATGAGGCCGGTCGAAACGTCCATGCGGGAAAGCGCGACGGCGACGTTCGCTGCGCTCCCGCCGCCGGAGCGCTGTTGTGAGGAAATGCGCGCTTCTCCGTCGGGTTCGGGTAAGGCGTCCACTCTGAGCGTCACATCCCAGTTGATGTGTCCCGCAGTTACGACGCGAACTCCCCCGGTGCGGTTCGTGGACGGCATACCGTTCACGTTCCTCGGGAGGAGTAAAAAATCCCGACGACTTAGCCCGTGATGGCGAACAGGATGAGGTTGTGTGCACCCGGTCCCAGTCCGACGGCGGCGACGACGCCGAGCAGGAGATAGCCCTCGGTCGGTTCGCTGGCGACGTAATCCGCGAACAGGAGGACGACGAACTCGGCGATGGCGAGTTTGACGAGGACGAACAGCCAGCCGACGCCGAGCGAATCCCCGGCCGGAATCGAATGGGCGATTTCGAGGATGGCCCGCGAGAGCGGGGTCTGCTCCCCGAACCCGAGAACGTCGATGCCGACGGCCGTCGAGACGCCGTCCAAGGCGTGTGCGAACAGCGTGAGGACGCCGACCGCACCCGTGATGATGGCGACATCCGGATAGAAGAACTGCGTCGCGGCCCAGAGCATCCCCGTCAGGATGACCGCGACGACGAGCGCCACGAACGGCCAGAACAGCCGAAGGCTGTCGTGTTCGATGCCGAACCACAGCGCAACGATCAGGACGAGTGCGACGCCCACCAAACCGACGCCTGCGAGCGCACGCGGGACGGGAGTTCGAAGCTGATGGATCGCGAGTAGCCAGACGACTCCCGCCAGTACGAATGTCGTGAGATAGACGGACGACGTCCCGAACAGTGGATCGATGACGTCGGGAACCGGGGAGTTCGGGAGTTGATGCAACGCATTGAATCCCGCGCCGACGACCATCCACGGCGCGAGCGATACGACGGTTCGTTCCCCGATAGTCGGCTCTGCCTCCCAAAGCAACCAGAGAACGACACCGACCGCCAGCAGAAGCGGGAGAAGATACGGTAATGGGGGGAGTGCGAACCCGTCCGGCAGTACCATACACCGACACGCGAACGGAGGTGTGGAAAGGTTTGCGGTCTGTGCCACTTTCACATCGACGATTCGTTAAATCGTGTTCCGTACGACGACAGCGGCTACCGACGGGTATCGAGCGCAACCGCTACGTGTCCCCATCGGCGGAACCGTCGCCGGAAGTATCCGCATCGATGGAATCGTCGTCGGGAGAACCTCTGACGGAATCGCCGTCGGAGTCGGACCGTATCTGGTCGAGAACGGTTTCCACTGGCGTGGACTCGACGTATCGAACCTCGTTCGACCCTTCGTCGTGTTCGATGAGTCCGAGTTCGCTCAGTTTCGGAAGGTGAACATGGAGCAGTCGTTGCCGCATGCGCTTTTTTGACTGTACGGTCCCGTCAGCTTCCGACCGGATCGCGTCGGCGAGTTCCGAGACCGAACACCGGTTCTCGGACGTCGACGACAAATGATCGAGGAGCCTGCGGCGATGGGGGTCGGCCATGACCGCCAGGATGTCGCTCACGGAAAGCGGGGAACGTCGACGGGAACTGGTTTCCTTCATTTCGGATCCGTTCGAGGGATACCGGACGCGCCGGATTCAAAAATGGGGTTGTTCGAACTGGGGATTTATAAGTACAACCGGATCTGACAAGTCAATCACGTTTGTCGTCGTTCTCGGAACCGAGGAGCGTCTGTCGGAGGAGCGATTCGTTTCCGCGTCGAATGCGCTCGGAGAGCGCCTGTTGGCTGATATCCAGTTCCGCCGCCAACTCATCGAGCGTTACACGACTCGGCGTGGAGAAATAGCCGCGTTGGAGCGCGAGGAGCAACGCTTCCCGCTGGTTCTCGGTGAGCGACAAGGAGAGTTGGTTTTTCCCCGCCTCCCGAAGGGTGTAGATCCGTCCGAGGGTGTACTCGATGTCGTTTTCCAGACTGTAGCTGTGGAACTCGGACAGATCATCGTACGAGGGAAAGAGCAGTTCGAACGACCAATCATCGTCGTCGTATCCCTCCGCAGTCCTGATGATACCGTTCGTTTCCTGAAGCCCTTCGAGGAACGCTTCGTCGGGGATCTCCCAGTCCATGAGATAGAGGACACGGTCGTCGACGTGGTCGAGTTCCGTGAGATCGTTGACGTACGGCCCGTCCCGCACCCGCTTCTCGAATTCGGGCATGTCGTCCCCCCACGCCCAAAAAACCGGGACGACACGCGGGCCAACGGGAACGATTCGCTCGAATTCGATGTGGATCCGCATGCCAGCGGTGAGGAGCTTTCCCAGCGGGAAGTCGGACGGCTTCAGCGTGAGCTCGGCGATGACCGCCATGATACTGTCCCGTCTAGCGTTTCCACTGGCTTAACGACTTGGGCACCGCTATCGTTCGTCCCAGGGTTCGCCCTTCTGTTGGTCCCCGAACATCTCTCGCATCAGCGTCACGATGCTCTCGGGCGGGAACTGTCCGCGTTCGGTCACGATCGCGTCCACGTAGCGCGGCGGCGTCACGTCGAACGCGGGGTTTTCGACGCGGACGTTGCCCACTTCCTCGCGCTCGGTGTCGGGGAGAATCTCGCGTTCGTCGCGCATCTCGATTTCCACGGTGTGGCCCGTCATCGTCCCCGGATGTAGCTTCAGGGTTTGAGCCGCGACCATGATTGGAACGCCGCGTTCGCGGGCGTTCACGGCCAACCCAGAGGTACCGATCTTGTTGATGACGCTCCCGTCGGCGGCGATGGAGTCCGCGCCGACGAGGACGTGGTCGGTGTCGTCCAGATACCGGCGGGCCGCGTTGTCCACGATGAGCGTGACCGGGACGTCCCAGTCCCGGAGTTGGCGGGCGGTGATATGACCCTGTTTCCGTGGTCGGGTCTCCTTGACGATGGCGCTGATCTCCTTGCCGTCGTCCAACGCCTTTCGCACGCAGGAGAGCGCGTCCGTCGAGTGGCAGTGGGTCATGATGGTGTCGCCGTCGCGGAGGCGGTTCGCGCCGATCTGACCGAGGTTGTCCTGCGCCTGGTCGAGATCCAATCGGAACTCCTCGACGGTCGCCATGACGCTCGCGCGCAGTTCCTCGACGGTATCCCCTTCCATCCCGTGCAGCACGTAGCGCAACGCGTTCGGAAGGCTCACCGCGGTCGGTCGGGTTTCGTGGAGTCGTCGCGCGGCGGCCCGGATTTCCGCTCGAAACGCGTCCGGCGTGTCGGCCTCACTGGCCTGCGCCTGCTCGCCGATGGCGGCCGCTGCCGCGTCCGCGATGGTCGCCGCCCCGCGGATCTCCATCTCGGAGATGTCGTCCGCGGCGGCGGTGACGGCGGGCGTGATGTCGGGGTCGTTCATGCGCGATACTACGCGGAGCGGCGGTAAAAACGATCGTGTGACTGAACGATCGTCGTGGTTCGGCGATACTCCGGAGGGTTACGCCACGAAGTGATGTTCCGGCGGAAATTCTACGGTGGTGGCAATCGCACGGACCACATGGACATCGATGGGGCCGTCGCCTACTCGGAGTCGGTGATGCGCATCGCGGAACTCGTTGCCGCCTATCTGCTCGTCGGCTTGTTCGTCGTCGGTCTCCTGGATTTCGGGTTTCTCGCCTTCTCGTTTCTCCGTGCCGGACGTGCGACCGATCCGCGAACGCTGCTCGAACTCATCGACGTGATCCTCCTGTTGTTCATCGTCGCCGAGATCTATCGGACGGTCATCGCCTACGTCGAGTCGGAGGGCGAAGTCGGTGTCGTCCGGGCGACCGTGTACGCCGGACTCATCGCGCTCGTTCGGAAGGTTATCACGTTTCAGATGGACGGGTATGCGACGACGACCGACGCCGCAATCGCCGCCGGTTCGTACGCACTGCTGCTCGTCGGACTCGGCGTGATCTTGTGGGTGGTCTCGCGGAAATAGCGTAATCGTTACTCGCTCTACCTTCCGAGCCGACGGATTGAAACGATTCGATATCTCCCGTCGCCGACAGTGTCACAGTATCCCTCGATAGCGACACGGTTTTTTGCAGGGGTGTTGAAACCCGAGACAGGAATGCTCGACAGGAAGTACATTCGGGAACACCCGGACGAAGTACGGGAGGGTCTCGAACACCGAGGTGACGACGTTGATCTGGACGGATTTCTGGAGTTGGACGCCGAGTGGCGCGAACTCAAATCGCGGGGCGACGACCTCCGCCACGAGCGAAACGAGGTCAGCCGCAGCATCGGCGAACTCAAGCAGGAAGGCAAGGAGGAGGAAGCACAGGAAGCCATCGAACGTTCGAGTGCGCTGAAGGCGGAACTGGAGGAAATCGAGGAGCGCGCGAGCGAACTGGAGGAGGAACTCGAAGAACGAAGCCTCGAAATCCCGAACGTTCCGCACGAAAGCGTCCCCATCGGGGCCGACGAGGACGACAACGTGGAGGTCCGCCGGGAAGGGTTCGAGAACTTGCGCGAGTTGCCCGCCGACGTGGTGCCACACTACGACCTCGGCGAGGAACTCGACATCATCGACGAGGAGCGGGCGGCCAAGACGACCGGAAGCGGCTTTTACTTCCTGAAGGGCGACGGCGCGCGGCTCGAACACGCCATCATGCAGTTCATGCTGGACGTTCACCGCGAACAGGAGTACGTGGACATCTTCCCGCCGATTCCCATCAACAGCGACTCGATGACCGGGACGGGCCAACTCCCGAAGTTCGCCGAGGACGCGTACAAGATCGAGGGCGAGGACCTCTGGCTGTGCCCGACCGCCGAGGTACCGGTGACGAACATGTACGCCGGGGACATCCTCCTGCGCGACGACCTGCCGCTGAAGCATCAGGCGTACACTCCGAACTTCCGGCGCGAAGCGGGTGAGCACGGCACTGAAACCCGCGGCATCGTGCGCGTCCACCAGTTCAACAAGGTGGAGATGGTCAACTTCGTGGAACCCGAGGGGAGCTACGACCGCCTCGATGCGCTCCTGGACGAGGCCGAAGAGGTCCTGCGACGCCTCGAACTACCGTACCGCGTCCTCGAACTCTGTACGGGCGACCTCGGCTTCAAGGCGACCAAACAGATCGACCTCGAAGTGTGGGCACCGGGCGACGACATGGAAGACGGGCCGGAAGCGGGCGGCCGCTGGCTCGAAGTCTCGACGGCGTCGAACTTCGAGGACTTCCAATCGCGGCGCGCGGGGCTTCGCTACCGCCCCGAGCGCCACGAATCGGCCGAATACCTCCACACGCTGAACGCCTCGGGCCTCGCGCTCCCGCGCGTGATGGTCGCCATCCTCGAATACTACCAGAACGACGACGGCACCGTCACGGTGCCCGAAGCGCTCCGCCCGTACATGGGCGGCACGGAAGTCATCGAGGGTCACGAACCCGTCGGCGAGAGTGCCCTCGGTTCGGGCGAGCGGGACTGAGCCGTTCGACCCGTTCGCACCGTTCGTATTGCCCGGTTTGTGCAATACTGTTTTAGCCGTCACCGTCCAATTGTCCCGTATGGGGAAAACGTTCGTCGTCATCGGTGGTGACGCTGCGGGAATGAGCGCCGCGAGCAAGGCGAAGCGGGACGACCCCGACCTCGAAGTGGTCGTCTTCGAGAAGGGCGAGTGGGTTTCTTACGGTGCCTGTGGACTTCCGTACTACGTGAAAGACGACATCGAGTCGTTGGACGACCTCGTCACGCTCACTCCGGAGGCGGTCGCGGAACGCGGCATCGATCTGCGACAGAACCACGAGGTCGTCGATATCGACCGGAACGGGATGACGGTCACGGCCGTCCACGACGGTGAACGGATCGAGCAGTCGTACGACGACCTGCTCGTCGCGACCGGGGCGCGGGCGGTGGTCCCTCCCATCGACGGTGCGGAGTTGGACGGCGTGTTCACGCTCCACGGCATGGAGTCGGCGGCGACCGTCAAGCGCGCCCTCGCACCAGCGACGGGGGTACCGGGCGACGAGTTCCGCGAAGGGTACGGCGCACAGGTGCACGAGTACCTCGCCGCGACGTCGCCCGACGCTGTCGGCATCATCGGTGGCGGCTACATCGGCTTGGAGATGGCCGAAGCGTTCGACGCCCGCGGCCTGGACGTCTCCGTCTTCGAGATGTTACCGCACGTGCTCGCCCCCTTCGGGGCGGATGTCGCCGAGGAAGTCGAAGACCATCTCGAATCGAACGGCGTCTCCCTCTCCCTCGACACGACGGTCGAACGCATCGTCGGCGAGGACGGTCGCGTCACCGGAATCGAAGCGGGTGGTGAACGGGTTCCGGTGGACGTGGTGCTGGTGGCGACCGGCATCGCACCGAACGCCGAACTTGCGGAGGAGAACGGGATCGAATCGGGCGAGACGGGTGCCATCGCGACCGACGAGTACGGACGGACGAACGACGACCACGTCTTCGCGGCGGGCGACTGCGCCGAAGCGCGCAACGCTGTGACGGGGTCGCCGGACTACGTACCGCTCGCGTTGACCGCCAACCGGGCGGGACGGGCGATCGGGCAAACGGTGACGGGAGAACCGACACCCGTCGGGGACATCGTTGGGACGGCGGTCGTGAAGGCGTTCGACCTCGAAGTCGCCCGGACGGGTATCATCGACCACGAGATTGCCCGAACCGCCGGGTTCGATCCCGTTTCGCAGGTCATCGAGCAGGAATCGCGGGCGCACTACTACCCCGGCGGGTCGCCGATAACGGTTCGGGTGACCGCCGACCGCGACTCCGGACGCCTCCTCGGCGCGAGCATGGTCGGCCACGAAGGGGTCGCACAGCGAATCAATACAGTGGCGACCGCCCTTCACGCCGAACTGACCGTCGAAGAGGTCGAATATCTCGACTTGGCGTACGCACCGCCGTTCGGTCCCGTCTGGGACCCGATACTCACGGCGGCGAAAGTCCTGCGCGGAAAACTCGACAGATAGGGGAGACCTCCCGAGATTACATTCTCGTTGTAGAATTACTTAAAAAAGATGGGTTCCGCCATCTATTTCCATAATGAACGATGAGTTGGATTATGATTTCGGTAACGATGGACATGGTGCAGTACGACTGTCCGTACATCGACGTGACGGACGAGACGGACGTCTCGTTTCACACCATGCACTGGGACTTCAACACCGCCAAGCAGAAGTTGGAGACGAGGATTCTCGTGCAGGGGGACGATCCGGGGGCGCTGACGAACGGCCTCGGCGCGCTCCAGGAACACGACCGAATGCTGGAGTTCGAACTGCTCTCGCGGCGGGGGGACACGGCGGTCATCAAGTCCTTCATCGGCCAGACGAACGCGATGCGAACGATCCGCGAACACGACGGCTACATCACCGGACCGTTTCAGATCCGCGACGGGAGCGAACTGTGGAGCGTCGGGTTCGACACCGCCGACAACACGGACAACGCCCTCTCGGAGTTGGAGGACGGGAACGACGTTCGCGTCGAGAGTCGAAACGCCACGTCGTTCGAGGAGTACCTCGACGTGATCCAGCACCTCGGCGCGGCGAAAAACGTCATCGACGGCTGCCGTGAACTCTCCGAGACGGAGCGCGAAACGCTCACGAAAGCCGTCGAAGGGGGATACTTTCAGACCCCCCGACGTGCGACGCTCGGCATGTTGGCCGACGAGTTCGATATCTCGAAGACGGCAACCTCGAACAACCTGCGGCGTGCCGAGGGGAAACTCCTCGAACGCGTCGTCAGCGTCCTCCCCGAGGTCGATTCCGAGGACGCGCTGATCGGCAAGTAACCCGAAAAAAAACAGAAACGCGACCGAAATCAGAACAACCCGTCCGTCGTCTCGACGCCGACATCGACGTGCGAGAGTCGCGGGTCGTCCGCGAGCGCTTCGACATCGTCAACCTGCGAATCGGCCGTTTTCGTCGCGTACAGTTCGTACGAGTCGGCCTCGTCGTTCTCTTTCCACGTCACCACCAACTTCGCCCGCCGGAACAGGGTGCCGTCTCGGAGTCGAACCGATTCCAGCGAGTCGAGCGGAACGGCGAAGTTCCGCTCGTCGAGCGACAGCGCCCGGTCCGGAGACACGTCCGCGATTTCGCGACGGCCACGTTCCCCGGTGTCCGCACGCAACAGCAGCGATTTGAACGATTCGCCGACGAAACACCAGACGAGACGCTCCTCCGTGACGAGGAGTTCCCAGTACTCCATCGACGTGGGTCGCCGACGGAACCACCCCGAGAGGTGGGCGATACGCGTTTCGTCCTCGCCGTCTCGTGTCTCGGTCATGCTCATCCTATCCCTCCAGCAGGACGGCGATGTCCTCCGGAACGGTTCGTCGGTCCTGCGTTATCAGCGAGACGCCGACGAAGAGCGCGATGGCGACCAACAGCGCCACCGTTCCGACCGGGAACGATTCGGTGAACGGGTAGAGGTTCGGAACGGTCGTCGCAATCCATTCCGCGCCGGAGACCACCGGTGTCGGAAGCGATCCGTCCATCCCGGCAACGACATCCGCAATATGCGGCACGGCGCTGTAGAACAGGTTGACTGCCAACCCGCCGAGGATGGCGGCGATCGCGCCCTCCTTCGTCGCGCCCTTCCAGTTCAGGCCGAGGGCCGCGATGGCGAAGAACGCCGCCGCGAAGAACCCCCAGCCGATGGTGCCGAGAATCCCGACCAGCGTCTGCGAGTAGAAGACGATGAGCGTCGATGCGATGGTGAGACCGGCCAGCGCGGCCTGCGTCACTCGAAGTTCCGTCTTATCGTCGTCGATGGGACGGCCGAGTGCCCGCGGAATATCGCGGGAGACCGCCGCCGCGCCGATGTTGAGGAACGAGTCGCTCGTGCTCATGATGGCCGCGAGCAGCGCCGCCAGGATCAGTCCGGCCACCGCACCGGGCGTGTGGTTGAGGACGAAGACGGGGCCGACGATGGAGGCGCTCTTCGGGGCGGCGGTCGAACCGGCTTCGACCATCGCGCGCATCGACAGTCCGGTCGAGAACGCGAGGAGGCTGGAGATGGCGTACGTCGCCGCCGCGATGGGCGCGCCCCAGCGCAGGATCTTGAGGTTGCGGCTCATGTAGAACTTGGTGACCAGGTGTGGCTGTCCGGCCGCGCCGACCGAGAACAGGATCCACCACCCGAGCGCCGTGAAGATGGTCGCGGTGGGTGCGCCCATCGCGCCGAACGGCGAGATGAACGCCGGGTCGGCAGTGGCGAGGTTGTGCGAAATCGAACTCATCCCGCCACCGAACGACAGCGCGTAGGCGAAGACGAACACCGATCCGAAGATCATCGTGATCGCCTGCACGAAGTCGGTCCAGACGCCCGCGATCATGCCCCCGAGCATGCTGTAGAGCAGGAGGATGAACGCGCCGATGAGCAGTCCCCACATCACCGACAGGCCGAAGATGGCGCGCATGACGTACTGGAGCGCGGCGAGGTTCGTCGCCAGATACGCCATCACGCCGACGATGACGGCGACTGCCGTGAGGCCGCGAACCCACGCGCTCTCGTATCTGACGTACATCCCGTCCGCGAGCGTCAACACGTCGCGGATGTCCGCCAGCAGGCGCATTCGCTTGGCGAGGAGTACCCACGTGATGATGAACCCGAGCGGGGCCGTGAAGAAGATCCACAGCGCCGTCGTCCCGAACGAGTAGACGAGTTCGGGGCCGCCGACGAACCCGAACCCGGACTGAATGACCGAGAAGGCCGTCAACGCGAGCACCCACGTCCCGATGCTCTTTCCGGTGATGAGGAAGTCCTCGGTGCTCTCCGTTCGGAGGTACCCCCAAACGCCGATTCCCAGCACGATCAGTAGATAGACCCCGCCGAACAGGAGGACGTACGGACTGTCGGTGACCGGAATCTCCTGTAGCGGGATCGGAAGGGGCGTCATCGCCGGTTACCTCCTTCGGCCTGCGACGACTCCTGGGTCGCGCTCTGTGGGGTTCCGGACGCCGTGTTCTCCGATGGCGTCCCCTCCGTGTTACCCACACCGCCATCGGGTTCAGGGCTGGCGACCGACAACGGGAACCGCTCCCGTCGTTGAACCCGTCGCGCCTCGTCCAGGATGTCGTCTACCGCGTCGTCGTTCCCGATCTCCGGAAAGACGAGCGCGTAGTAGAGCGCGCCGAGGATCGGGAGCAACCAGAGGAAGACGAAGTACGCCAGCGTCGAAACCGGGAGTCCCAGAACGTAGGTGTACTCGGTCACGTCCGGGTTCCACTGCGACCAAATTATCGTGAACCCGACGACGAAAATCACGCCCAATCCGGCTACCAACCCGGTGTACGGCGCGAGGTCGAGTTCGCCGTCGTTTCGCTCGATGGCGGCCGCGCCGAAGTTCGCCACGATGAACAGCGCGGCCAGATACGAAAACAGCCGATACTGCCCGACCGCCGCCGCGATCAACAGCACGATAGCCAGTAACGCTATCGTCCCCATGAGTCTATTCCGCGTGCCTCGGTCCGTCGTTTGTGATGATGCCATCCGGTATGCAACAGGATAGCAAATGTCGAATAAGACCGGGT